>CAZBTQ010000019.1:0-29265 GCA_964494405.1 uncultured Iamiaceae bacterium | reverse complement strand
GGCGCGTGCCGTGGCGCGCGACCTCGCCCACATCGCCTGACGCGCCGCATCGATCACTCGGCCGAAGCGACTGACGTTGGGGTTGCGCCAACCGCCCTCGGGAGGGCGCCGCGCCGAGGGACCTACCATCGGTCGATTGACGGGCGACCAGCCGGCTGATGACCGCGCCGGCGCGACGTGGTCCGTGAGCTGACCGGGGACAAGCCCATCCGCCAGGGCGCGCTGGCCCACGAGCGCCACCGGTACCTCGTCGTCGACCGCGACGGCTCGACGGTCGACGTGGGCCTGCGGACGCCCGACGAGCGCGACGCCGCGCTCCTCGACCGGACCTACCGCCGGATCCGGCTCCGGCCGACCGAGGTGGAGGTGCCGTACGGATCGGTCAAGCGCAGGATCGAGCACGAAGCGCTCGTGATCGGCCTGGTGGACCCAGGTCGGGGCGTTGCACCGCGGCGGGCTGTCGCACGGCCAGCTCTCGCGCGAGACGCTGGGCCTCGACGCCACCGGCGCTGCCCTCGACCACCCGGGCCCGAGCCGACGACGTGGGCCGCCTGCTGTCGGAGCTCCGCGATGAGGTCAACCGGGTGACGGGCGAACCCGGGCCCGAGCTGGCCGACCTCGAGCGGGTCAAGCCGCGCACGCTGCTCATCGTCGTGGCCTCGACGCTCGCCTTCTACTCGCTGTTGCCCCAGCTCGCGAACCTCTAGGACACCGTCGACGCCTTCGGCGACGCTGACCTGTGGTGGATCGCGGGAGTCCTCGCGATCTCGGTGCTCACCTACATCGCCGCCGCCGTCAGCCTCCAGGGCTCGGTGGCCGAACCCGTCCCCTACGGGCCGAACCTGCGGTCCCAGGTGGCGGCGTCGTTCGCCGGGCTCGTCGGGCCGGGCGGTGCCGGCGGCTTCGCGCTGACAGCGCGTTTCCTCGAGCGTGCCGGGGTGACGCGGGCCGAAGCGGGCACGTCGGTGGCGGTGAACGCGCTGGCCGGCTTCGCTGTGCACGCCGTGCCGCTCGTGGGCTTCGTGGTGTGGACCGGGCGCTCGGACCTCGGCAGCTTCTCGCTGCCGAGCACGGGCGCGATCCTCATCGTCGTCGCGGTGTTGATCGTGTTGGTGGGCATCGTCGTCGGCGTGGAGCCGGTGCGCCGGCGGATCGCCCACACCCGGCGGCCTCGGAGCCCTGGAGTCGGCGCTGATCGCCGGCCCGACCGGCTTCGGCATGGGTGCGGGCGAGGCGGTGTCGGCCACGCTGACCTTCCGCCTGCCACCTTCTGGCTCCCGATCTTGCCGGGTTGGGCGGCGCTGGGGTGGATGCAACGGCGCGGCGAGCTCTGACCCCGCGCGAGCGTGCCGATCTCGGCGCCGAGCTCGATGGTTCGTCGCATGCATCCCCCGCCGGTGGATCCACGCTATCGTGCTGCCGCCACGGGCCGGCCGAGCTCGTCGTCCAGGAGGGTGGGGAGAGTGTCATCAGCGGACGGTGCGACGCGCCGACGGGGATACCTGCTGGAGATCCTGCTCGTGAGCTTCGCGGCGCTGCTGATGGAGATCAGCTACACGCGGATCGTTTCGTTCAAGCTCTTCTACTACTACACCTACCTGGTCCTCGGCCTCGCGCTTCTCGGCACAGGATGTGGCGGTGTGGCGGTGGTGGTGTCCCGACGTCTCCGGAACGACGAAACCGGGACGATCGTGATGTGGAGCACCATCGTCGGCGCGGTCTCGGTGCTGGTCGGCTACAGCATCGTCGCGCTGACCCCGATCGACACGCTGGCGATCTGGGAGTACGAAGCCGGCGCCACGCTCTTGAACATCGGTCGGCTCCTGGTGATCTGCCTCTCGCTGTTCGCGGCGTTCCTCCCCATCGGGGTGGT
This sequence comes from uncultured Iamiaceae bacterium, assembly GCA_964494405.1. Lineage (GTDB taxonomy): Bacteria > Actinomycetota > Acidimicrobiia > Acidimicrobiales > SKKL01 > Actinomarinicola. Next base: position 27,392 of record CAZBTQ010000019.1, on the reverse strand, counting down.
GATCGCGTTGCTCCTGTCGAGGGGGTCAGACGACATCGGGCGCCTCTACTTCGCCGACCTGCTCGGAGCGGGCCTCGCCTGCGCGGTCGTGGTGTTCATGCTGAACTGGGTCGGACCGACGACCGCCATCATGGTGGGCGGGGTCGTGCTGGCGGCCGTCGGGCTCACGTTGGCGATCAAGGCGAGCTCGCGTTTGACGCCCGTGGCGGTCGGGGCGCTGACCCTCTTGGGCGTCGCGGCGGTCTTCCCGAGCGTGTTGCCTGAGATCCGCACCGACACGACAAAGACCGTCGACGCCGCCGACATCGACCACTCGGCGTGGAGTGCGCTCTTCCGAGTCGACGCCGAACCGCTCTACGACCTCGACCAGATCATCCTCCACCACGACGGACTGATCGGATCAGCGATCCACGAGTACAACGGGGATCTGACGACGCTCTCCCGGTTCGACTCCGACCAGCGCTCCCTCCCGTTCGCCGCTCTCGGCAACTCGCCCGACGAGGTGCTGATCATCGGTGCGGCCGGCGGCAACGAGATCCTCGCCTCCCTCTACTTCGGCTCGCGCCACACCGACGCCGTCGAGTTGAACCCGGTCACCTACGGCCTCGTCACCGATCGCTACGCGGACTTCGGGGGCAACATCGCCGACAACGAGGCGGTCAACTACATCTGGGGCGAAGGTCGGTCATACATGGCGCGCAGCGACAAGGAGTACGACCTGATCTGGTTCCCGGCGCCGGACAGCTACTCAGCCAACTCGGCGAGCAGCGCGTTCGTGCTCTCCGAGAACTACCTGTACACGCGTGAGGCCATCGAGGCCAGCCTTGACCACCTCGCCGACGACGGGATCATCACCTTTCACTACGGTGAGTTCGACTTCGAAGAGGCACCGAACCGCACGGCGCGCTACGTCGCCACCGCACGAGAGGCATTGCGATCGATGGGCGCCGAGGATCCGAACGCCCACATCATCGTGACCACTGCTCCGGCCTTCATCAACGAGATGGCGCTCTCGACGGTGCTCGTCAAGGAGACACCGTTCACCGAAGAAGAGATCGACAGGGTCGAGGAGGGTCTGGAGGCGATCGCCGGCTCGATGGTGCGGTACGCGCCGGGCCGCGCCGTCGAGCCGAATCCGATCAGCGAGATGCTCGACACCCCCGAGGAAGAACTGGACGCGTGGTTCGCCGCGCAGCCTTCGGAGGTCAGTCCCATCGACGACGATGCACCGTTCTTCTGGCACTTCCACCGCTTCAGCGATGTCATCAGCGACTTCGGAGAGCCGATCGATCGCGTGGTTGCGGAGAACGCCGTCGGCGAGCGTGTGCTGTTGTTGTTGCTCGGCATCGCCATCGTGTTGGCGTCGGTGTTCCTGCTCCTCCCGTTCTTCGCCATCCGTGAGACGTGGCGCGCGTTGCCGAGGAAGTCTTCGTCCGCCGCGTACTTCGCATGCCTCGGCATGGGATTCATCTTCTTCGAGGTCGTGCTGATACAGCGCCTCACCCTCTACCTCGGGTACCCGACCTACTCCCTGACGGTCACGCTCGCGTCGCTCCTCGTGTTCGCCGGGGTCGGTGCATACCTCAGCGGCAAGGTGGACCCCGTGCGCGAGCGGGTCGTCCCTGCCCTGCTGTTCGCCGTCGTGACGCTCACCTTGTTCTTCCAGTACGTCCTGGTGACGGTCACCGACGGGACGCTCGACTGGCCGCTCATGTGGCGGTTCGCCCTGGTGTTCGTCCTCCTCGCGCCGCTCGGCATGTGTCTGGGGATGTTCATGCCGCTCGGCATCGGCGCGGTGGCGAGGCTCACTCCTCACTCCAACGAGTACGTGGCGTGGGGGTGGGCGGTCAACGGCTTCGCGTCGGTCATCGGCGCGGTGCTCAGCACGATCCTGGCGATGATGTTCGGGTTCCGGGGCGTGTTGTTCTTCTCGCTCGGCGCGTACTGCATCGCTCTCGCCGTGCTCTACAGCCTCTTGCGACCCGACGAGTCGTCACAGGACGAGGAGCTCGACACCCCGACCGAGGAGCTCCGCGGGCCGATGGAGGTTGCTGTCACGTAGCGCGCGGTGCGCCTCAGCCGTTGCGTCGCGGCTACAGGCCGTGGCCCACCGCGGTGTCGACGGTGAACTCGAAGTAGGTGATGGCCTCGCTCATGGCGAAGCGATCCCGCGTGAACACGATCGTCGGTTCGCCGGCGCGCACGGACGCGGGATCGAGGTCGGCACCGAGGGCCGGCCAGCGGAAGACGACGGGCACCTGACGTCCTCCACGCACGGGTTCGGTCGCGGCGAGCAGCTCGGGATGGGTCCGCAGCATCCACACGAACGTGTCCGCCAAGGCGCGGACCGCCTCGGTCGGCCGGTTGGCCCGAAGCGATGTGTGGGCGTCGGCGAGTCGCCGCCGCAGGTCCTCGTCGACGACCCGGTCGAGCTTCGGCACCGACGCGTCCTCCCGCTCCGGTCAGATCGACGAGTTGACGGGGAGGTCCACGTCGGCGAGCTGCTGCTCCCGCCACGGCCGATGGACCTTCTGGTGGCGCTCCGCGAACTCGGGGAGCACCTCTCGGCCGAACCGCTCGATCGACTCCATGATGTGCTCGTGCTTCCGGTCGCCGCACTGGGCGACGAGGATGAGCGCGTCGAGGTGGTTCTCCTCGTAGGCCGCGATGTTGGCGGCGATCGTGTCGAGGCTGCCGATGGCGGTGCGCCCCTGCGCGGCGCGCACCAGCGCCCGCTGCACCTCGTCCTCGGGCTCGGCCGCGGTGGCCAGCTCGGCCTGGCGGTCGAGGTAGTCCCGGTAGACGTTCTTGTGCCCCGGCGGATGCTGGCCGCCGGTGACCGGGTTGTAGTAGTAGCCGAGCGAGTACGAGAAGAACCCAGGACCGTTGGCGCTGCGCTCCATCGCCTGCTCGTCGGTGTCGCCCACCATGAACGTCGACAGCACCGCCAACGCCGGGTTGATGGCCTTGCCGATCGGGAAGCACTCCTCGCGGACCAGCCTCCAGTACTCCTCGCATCGCTCGCCGAGCTCGTCGGGGGTCTCGAAGCCGAACCCGAGGCTCCCCATCCCGAACCGTCCGGCGACCATGGTGGTCTCGCGCCGCGACGCCGCGACCCACAGCGGAGGGTGGGGCTGCTGGAGCGGCTTCGGGATGACGTTGCGGGCCGGCATCGAGAAGAACTCGCCCTCGAAGCCCGGATAGGGCGTCGTCGTCATCATCGTGGCGATCTCTCGCGTCGCCTCCTCCCACATCGCCTTCTTCAGGCCTCGCTCGACGCCGAAGCCGCCGAGCTCCATCTCCGACGCCGACTCTCCCGTGCCGAGCTCGACCCGCCCGCCCGACAAGATGTCGAGTGCGCTGGCCCGCTCGGCGATGCGTGCCGGGTGGTTGTAGGCGGGCGGTGTGAGGACGATGCCGTGGCCGAGGCGGATGTTCTTGGTCCGTTGCGACAGCGCCGCCATCATCATCTCGGGCGCCGAGGAGTGGGAGTACTCCTCGAGGAAGTGGTGCTCGACCTCGAACACGTAGTCGAAGCCCATCGCGTCGGCGAGCTCGACCTGGTCGAGCATCTCCTCGTAGATCCGCCGTTCGGCGTCGGGGTCCCAGTCGTCGCTGTCGGCCGACTTCGGGAGCTGGAGCTCGTAGAACAAGCCGAACTTCACGACGCCCCTCCCGCCGGCCGGCCGCCCATCATCTGGGCCATCGCAGCCGCAGGGGGATCCTGGTCGCCGAGGATCGCCGCCATCCGGGCTTCGACCAGCGGCTTGATCATGTCGGGGTGGGTCAGCACGTAGAACCGATCGGTGTGGATCGCGTCGACGACCATGTCGGCCACCTCGGCGGGCGGCATCCCGTCGGCGAGGAACCGCTCCTGCATCGCGGCCCACATGCGTTGCGCCTCCTCGGAGGGCTCGGCGTCGTTGCGAAGGTGCTCCGGCCGGTTCCGGCCGGCGCTGACGATCTGGGTGGCGATCATGCCGGGGCACAGCGCCGACACCCCGATCGGTGACCCGGCCGCCCGCAGGTCGTGGAGGAGCCCTTCGCTGAGCCTCGTGACGGCGTGCTTGGTGACCGAGTAGATCGACCCGCCACCGCTCGACAGGCCGAGCACGGACGACGTGTTCACGATGTGTCCGGGCTCGCCGTGGGCGACCATCGCTGGCACGAACGCCTGGATGCCGTGGACGACACCCATGAGGTTGACGCCGAGGACCCAGTCCCAATCACGGTCGGTCGTCTCCCACAGGGCCCCGCCGCCGCCCGACACGCCGGCGTTGTTGCACAGGACGTGTACGGATCCGAACCGGTCGCTCGCCGCGTCGGCGAGCGCGAAGACCGCGTCGCGGTCGGCGACGTCGGTCTGCACGGCCAGCACCTCGGCGCCGTCGGCGGCGAGCTCGGCCTCAGCGCTGGCGAGCGCGTCCGCCTCGACGTCGGCGATCACGATCCGCATCCCCTCCGCCGCGAACCGGTCGGCCAGACCCCGTCCGATCCCGCTCGCCGCGCCGGTGACGACCGCGACCTTGCCCCCCAGCTCCTGCATCGGTTCCCCCCTCCTGTGCCGCTGCACGCGCGACGGCGCCACCGTAGCCCCCGCACCTCGGGGGCTTGGGACCAAAGGCCCTACCGGTCGCGGCTGTTCCTGGGGATCCTGGCGACGTCCAGACCCGCGCCGCGCCGCGGCGGGTCAGCGAGCGCAACCGACCAAGGAGAACGCGTGCCCCCCACTGCGACCGTCGAGGAACCCGTTGCCGAACACCGATCGGAGAAGGGCGCAGTGGTCGGTCTGACCATCGTCTTCTTCCTCGCGACCGCCGCGTTGGTCTTCAGCGTCGTCGCGCTCCTGTTCGGCGGCGACGGTGCGGATGGCACGTCGGCCTCTGGCGAAGCGGTCGTCTCCAGCGTGTCCCTCTCGGAGTTCGCCATCTCGCCGTCGCCGCTGCGGGTCGCCGCTGGCTCGACGCTCGAGGTCGTCAACGACGGAACCACTCCGCACAACGTCTCGGTCGCAGAGATGCCAGAGATCGCGACGCCCGACCTCCAGGCAGGCGAGACCGGCGAGCTCGACCTGAGCACGCTCCCCGCAGGCACCTACACCGTGGTGTGCACGGTCGCAGGCCACGAGGCCGCGGGAATGACCGCCACCCTCGAGGTGGTCGAGGGCGGCGATGCCGGCGGCGCGGCCCCGGCCGGCGAGCACGCGGGTCACGGTGCTGGCACGGAGGAGGACTGGGAGGCCTTCGACCAAGCGATGACCGAGTCGATCAAGGCGTTCCCCGCAGAGACCGAGGGTGTCGGCAACCGGCCCCTGGAGCCCGAGATCGCCGAGGACGGCACCAAGGTCTTCGACCTCACCGCCGAGATCATCAAGTGGGAGGTCGAGCCCGGAAAGTTCGTCGACGCCTGGGCCTACAACGGGCAGGTCCCGGGACCCTGGATCGACGTCGAGGTGGGCGACAACGTCCGGATCAACGTGCACAACCGCCTCCCCATGGGCACCGACGTGCACTGGCACGGGATCATCACCCCGAACGATCAGGATGGCGTCGCGCCGATCACCCAGGACCTCATCAGGTCAGGCGAGGACTACACGTACGAGTTCGTCGCCGAGGAGCTCGCGGTCGCGATGTACCACGCACACCACCACGGCCAGATGGCGGTTCCCAACGGCATGTTCGGTGTGTTCACGATCGGTGACCTGCCGCTGCCGACCGCTCGGACGGTCAGCGGCGTGACGATCCCCGATGACGTGACGATCGCGCACGAGCTGCCGATGGTCCTCAACGACGCCGGCGTCATCGGGTTCTCGCTGAACGGCAAGAGCTTCCCGGCGACGGCTCCCCTCGTGGTCCAGCAGGGCGAGTGGGGCCTCATCCACTACTACAACGAGGGCCTCGGGGCGCACCCGATGCACCTGCACAGGTTCCCGCAGCTGATCATCGCGAAGGACGGCATCCCGCTCGACCAGCCCTACTACGCCGACACGATCAACGTTGCCGCCGGCGAGCGATACAGCGTGCTCGTCAACTTCGACGAGCCCGGAACCTGGGTCTGGCACTGCCACATCCTCACCCACGTCGAAAGCGACGAGGGCATGTTCGGGATGGCCACCGCGGTCGTGGTGCAGTAGCGACGTCGCCGACGGGCCGGCCCGCCACCTCGGGCTACGTTGCGTCCATGAGCGACTCGAGTGGTGGGCCTCTGTTCGTCACGGGCGACTCGGAGGATCCGCGGTTCAACGACCCGTACATCGACGTCCGGGAGTGGCGCGACGAGCCTGCGGACGCGCCCGTGTTCGCGGCCTCGGTCACGACCCAGCACGCAGGACCGGCCCCGATCACGGCCCGCCACCTCTACGTCCACGGGGGCTTCACCGGCACCGACGCCAAGTTCAGCTTCTGCTTCCCGCCGGAAGAGGACTACCAGCAGCGCTTCTTCCAGTCGACGCACCAGCTGCTCGCCGGAGAAGAGGCGACACCGCGCAACGTCGCCTTCGCGCTCGCGAGCGGCGGGTACTCCGTGCAGACGAACATGGGCGGTCGCGACAACCCTCGTACCGCCGAGGACACCTCGAGCGGCAGCTTCGACCCCACGGTCCGGGGCTATCGGGTCAACGCTGCGGCGGCGAAGTTCTCACGTGAGGTGGCAGCCGAGATCTACGGCCCACATCGCCCGTGGGGCTATCTCTACGGTGGCAGCGGCGGTGCGTACCAGACCGTGACCAGCGCCGAGATGACGTCCGGGGTGTGGGACGGCTTCGTGCCCTACGTCATGGGCTCACCGCAGTCCATCCCGAACTGCTTCACGGTGCGGGTGAACGCACTTCGAGTCCTCAAGGACCACTGGCCGTCCATCCTCGATGCGCTCGAACCGGGCGGAAGCGGCGACCCCTACGCCGGGTTGAACGACGAGGAGCGTCAGGCGCTGGAGGAGGCCCACCGGGCGGGGTTCCCGCCCGGAGCGTGGTTCAACTTCGTCCCCCAGGGCGGCGGTCCGCTCGTGCTGGTCGCGGCCCTGGTGCCGACCCTGGACCCCACCTACCTCGATGACTTCTGGACCGAGCCCGGTTACCTGGGCACGGACCCCGACTCGTCGGTTCGCGAGGCCCGCATCCAGCACGATGCCGAGGTCGTCGAGGTGATCGCTGATCGCCGCAAGCGGCTGAGGCTGTCGAACGTCCCCACGGGCGACCTCACCGGGGCCGAGGTGGTCATCACCAGCGGAGCGTCTGCCGGTCAGAAGCTCTCGCTGGGTCGGATCGCATCGGACGGCGAGGGGCAGGTCGGTCTGGTGTCCGAAGCCGACGGTGACGTGATCGACATCAGTGGACCTCGTGCCGTCATCGACGCCATCAAGGTCGGCGATGCCCTCCGGATCGACAACTCGCAGTTCCTCGCCCTGCAGACCTACCACCGACACCAGCTCCCGCCGGCCAACCCCGACTTCGACTACCCCGATGTCTACGACTACTTCCGGAACCCGGACGGGACGCCGAGGTACCCGCGGCGATCCGTCGATGTCGGCGCCGCCGGTGCCCTCGGCTCCACGGGCCAGATCGCCACGGGCCGCTTCCACGGCAAGATGATCGTCGTCGAGTGCCTGCACGACGGCGACGCGCTGCCATGGCAAGCCGACTGGTACCGCAAGCGGGTCGAGGTCGCCGAAGGGGCGGACATCGACGAGAAGTACCGGCTCTGGTACGTCGACAACGCCAACCACACCGACCCGACGACCGAGGAGCAGCAGACCCACGCCGTGCCGTACTCGGGCACCGTCCAGTACGCGCTGCGTGAGCTCAGCGCCTGGGTCGAGCAGGGCGTGGCGCCGCCGCCGACGAGCGAGTACGAGGTCCGAGACGGCCAGGTCCACGTGCCCTCCACCGCGGCAGAGCGCAAGGGCATCCAACCCGTCGTGCACCTGAGCGTGAACGGCGGCGATCGGGCGGAGGTCGCCGTCGGTGAATCCGTGAGCTTGACCGCGCGGATCGATGTCCCGCCCGCTCCTGGTCAGGTCGTGGCGGCGAGGTGGGACTTCGAGGGCCTGGGCACGTACTCGGACGCAGCTCACCTCGATGCCCCCACCTCCGAGGACATCACCGTGACCGCCCAGCACATCTACACACAGCCCGGCACCTACTTCCCAGCGCTTCGAGCCTCGGCGCAACGAGAGGGTGACGCCGGCACCCCCTTCGCTCGATCGCTGAACCTCGACCGTGTGCGAGTCGTGGTGGCCTGAACGCTGGGTCGGCGCCTGTGCTGCTGCGCGTATGTCGTCGTCATTCCACGACGATGTCGGCCACCATCCCGTGCTTGAAGTGCGGCGCGCCTGCTCCGGTGATCTGGGGGCGACGTCCGTCGCCCTGCAGCGCGTTCAGGTACTCGGCAGGATCGAGGCCGACGGGGACAGCGCAGATGAGGAGGTAGCGGCCCGGCTCGCTGAGCGTTCCGTCCCCGACCTCGTTGACCTGGGGACCACCGGGCCCTGCGACCAGGACGGTCGAGGGTCGCACGCGAAGGATCGCAGCCAGCTCGGCGCCCGGCAGGGCGATCAACTCATCCACGGAGCGGTCTTCGTCGTCAGGCAGGGGGAGCGCGCTCAGCTTGTGGAGCTCGGTGGGGGAGGAGTTCATCACGGTGAGGCGCGTGCCGGCGGGGACGGTGTCCGGCAGGCCCTCGAACGAGAAGTCCGCCAGCTCCACCGCCACGACCCCGTTCACTGCCGGCTCACCGGTGCTGCTGGTGACCCCGTCTGCTGGCGGTGCAACCGTACTGCTGGTGACCCCGTCCAAGGATCCGGTGTCCGCCGACGCTCTACCGCCGTCCGATGTACCAGCGGTGTCGTCGCTGGTGCATGCGCTGACCAGGAGGGTGGGGCCGAGCAGAACTGCAGCGGCGAGGCGCCGCACATGCGGGAACGACCTGGACCTCATGGGCAAGCTCATCCGATCCCCCGGAGTCCGGCGTCGATGCCGAGGTTGGCCAGGGCCAGGGTGCCGAGCCCGGCCTCGGTCTCGATGGTGGTGGTGCGCAACAGGGTGCCGTTGCTGGCGACATCGCCAGCGATCCTGTCCTCGGCAGTCGAGGTGCCCGGAACCCCGAAGTGGGAGTAGGGCGGTGACGCGTAGACCTCGCCGAGGTGGCTCTCGTCGAAGTACAGCTGGGTCGTGAGAACAACGGCACCCTCGGCGTGGACTCGCACGTGGACGTGCACGGCTCGGCCGCGGTACCAGCCCGGCACGATGGTGAGGAACTCGACGATTCCGTCGTCGTTCGCTGTCTGCGTCCCTCGGAGGAACGTGGTTCCGGCACCCTCGTCCTTGCCTCCGCCGCCGTCCGCGAACGCGGAGTAGTCGCCGCTGGCGTCGCAGTGCCAGACCTCGACCGCAGCCCCCGACACCGGCGCGCAGCTCTGGTCGACGACGCGCAATCCGAGGCGCATCGCACGACCCGGGCACCCCTCGCGGATGTCGCGCCGGTCGAACTGCTCGTTGAGTTCGAACGGCCCGGCCGTCTGTTCGGGGAGGAGGGTGCAGGTTCCGAGCCCGTAGAAGTCGGCAGCCGTGAGGCCGCCGGCGGCCTCGTCGCCGTCTTGCGCGGCGGAGGTGGGGGGACTCGTCGGGTCGACCGACGTCGTCGACCTCAACCGACCGTCACCGCTCACGTCGTCGGTGCACGCCGTCAACACGACCAGTGCGGCCATGCCCCCGAGCAATCGACGCCGGCCGATGACCCCAACGACGGTCGGTCCGTGCGACACGTCGATCCGATCGATCGCCGGTTGCACATCCATCGTTCACCGTCCTCCGATCCAGGCTTCAGTTCTGCACTGGCTGGAGCAGCCCGGTTGGCTCCATGTCGTCGGAGAACACGCCGTCGGGGTTGTCGACGAGCCAGACGTGCAGCATCTCCGGTGTGTTGCTCAACGAGCCCCTGGCGCACACGCCGTCGACTGCGACGCCGACGACCCGTCCCTCCGCCTGGCAGAGGTTGTTGTGCGCATGCCACGCGGTGAGTGGCCCGCCGACGCGAGGGCCGGGTTGATCGGGCGCAGGCATCCGGTACATGGCGCCGACCAGCATCCAGCTCCCGTCAGAGAGGTTGAGGTAGATCAGCGACTCGGGACGCTCAGGGTCCAGGATGCGGCCGTCGCGGTTGTAGGCGCTGTTCATGTAGTGGACGAGACGGTTCCGGGGCGGGGCGACCTGGTAGTACCCGTCGGCCTTCGCCGCCTCGAGGTCATTGAACCGTTCGACGCCTTCTGTGGTGTCCGACACGAGGCGAGCTGCCCCCTCGAGCTCGGTGGCGGTGATCGCGATCGCCGGACCGTGGTCGTGCACGACCCCGGACGCGGCGGACTGGCGGTGGTCCCCGACCTCCGCGGACATCTCGTGGTCGTCGTGCGCAGGCGCAGGCGACGTCGCGTTGGCGTCCTCCTGGGATTCGTGGTGATGGGCCTCGACGCCGGACGCGACCTCCGTACCTGTGTGTGCATGGGCAGCGCTGTCGCCGTGTCCACCGCTGTGGCTGTGGCCTCCAGTCGATGCCATGGCGGGCACCGTGAGCGCTGCGATGACCATGGCGACGATTCCCCATTGGACGTTCAGGCGACGGGGCTGGATGGAGGGCGATGCAGCCACTGCGATGGCGATCAGGACGGCCACGGTGGCGAGCCCCGCCGCCAGCGCGTCGGCGGCCTGCACACTCTCGGCGTCGGTGAGGCCATCGATGAACGCGATGCCCGTCGACTTGGCAAGAAGCCAGCCGCCGACCATGGCAGCGTTGGCGCCTGCGCCGACAAGTGCGACCAGTCGCGAGGAACGCACCAACGCAACCGCGCCCCATCCGAGCTGGATCGCCGCCGCGGCCGTGAATGCGTAGACCGCTTGGCGGTGCTCGCTGTGGACTCCGATCGCAGCGGCGTGGATGGCCCCAGCGCCCAGCGAGGCGATCCCGGCGAGTGCCAGGGGAGGGAGCCCCCGGCTGGGCGGCAGTGCAGGTTCCGACGAACCGATCGAGCTCGAGCCGCCCGGACCTGCTGCTACCTCAACCACTTCGTGCCCCCAGCATCGCGATGCTCAGCACGGTAGCGGGCACCCTCGAGTGGTGTCGGTCGGACTCCACCTAGTGACGATCGGTGGTCCGTCCTTGCACTAGTCCGAAATCGGACTATGTTCGCGAGATGGCACTCCGGCACGCGGTCCTGGCGACGCTGATCGATGGGCCCGCCACGGGATACGAGCTGACGAAGTGGTTCGACGCGGGCGTCGCCAACTTCTGGCACGCGACGAGGCCACAGCTCTACGCCGAGCTCGCCAAACTCGAAGCGTCGGGGCTCGTGGCCGGTACCGAGGTCGTGCAACAGGGCCGACCGAACAAGCGCGTCATGGAGATCACCGACGCGGGGATCGACGCACTCGACGAGTTCGCCCGCGAGACCTCGCGACCGACGGCGATGAAGTCGGACACCCTCGTCAAGGTGCGGGTCCTCGACGTGATCGATCCGACCGCCCTCCACGAGGAGCTGACGTCGCAGCTCGTCGTCGCCGTCGCCAAGCTAGAGGCGTTCGAGGCCGTCGAGGCCCGGATGCTGCGGGGCCGCACGCACGACGAGTACCTGGCTCGCGCACGACGAGTGGGGCCGTACCTGACGTTGCGCCTCGGCATCGCCCGCGAGCGCGAGTACATCGCCTGGCTCCGCGAGGTCCTCGACGTGATCGATCGCCGCCGGCCATCGACGGTCCCGCCAGGCCACCCGATCCACCCGACCTTGGAGGTCACCTGATGACCGAACAACCAGCCGACGAGCCCGTCCTGTACGAGGTCGCCGACCACATAGCCACGATCACGCTGAACCGGCCCGAGCGCAGCAACGCCATCTCCGTGGCGATGCTGCAACAACTCGCCGAGCGGCTGTCGGAGGCCGACCTCGACCGCGACGTCCGCGCCATCGTCCTCACCGGTGCGGGCAAGGCGTTCTGTGCCGGGCTCGACATCAAGGACGCGGTCGCCGGGACGGGGATCGGTGGAGGAGGGTCCTCGACCGGGCGCGGCGTCCACTACAACACCCGCGACCACCCCACGACCGTCATGTTCGAGATGGACACGCCGGTCATCGGGGCGATCAACGGCGGGTGCGCGGGCTTCGGGCTCGACATCGCGCTCGGGTGCGACATGCGCGTGGTGGCCGGCGACGCCAAGGTCGCCACTGGCTTCGCCAAGCGCGGCGTCGTGCCCGAGAGCGGAGGCACCTGGTACCTGCCCCGGCTGCTCGGTTGGGCGAAGGCGGCCGAGATCGGGTTCCTCGGCCGGACCCTCACCGGTGCAGAGGCGGCCGACCTCGGCCTGATGAACGTGGCGGTCCCGGTCGACGAGGTGGCATCGACCGCGCGCGGCTGGGCGAGCGAGATCGCCGCCAACGCCCCCCTGGCCGTGCAGGCCATGAAGCGCCTCTTCCGCCACGGCATGACCGAGGACTTCCCGAGCCACGTCCACCACGTGCTGCTCCAGACGATGCTGCTCTTCCAGAGCGACGACTTCCGCGAGGGCATCACCGCCTTCGCCGAGAAGCGCGACCCCGACTTCCAAGGACGATGAGAGGACCACGATGAAGCTCTCCACCACCCTTCCGTACACGGGCAATCCCAAGCAGGCCGCGGCCCAGGCCAAGGACCTCGAGACCGCCGGGATCGACATGATCTGGGTCGCCGAGCTGTACAGCTTCGACGCGGTCAGCATCCTCGGCTACCTGGCAGCGCACACCGAGCGGATGGAGCTCGCGTCGGGCATCCTGCCGATCTACTCGCGCACCCCGACACTGACGGCGATGACCGCGGCCGGCCTCGACGCCGTCTCGGAGGGGCGCTTCGTGCTCGGCCTCGGCGCGAGCGGCCCGCAGGTGATCGAGGGCTGGCACGGCGTGCCCTTCGACCGTCCGCTCCAGCGCACCCGCGAGCTGATCGACATCTGCCGGCTCGTCTGGCGTCGCGAGCGGGTCTCCTACGACGGCAAGGCGTACCAGCTGCCGCTGCCCGCCGACCAGGGGACCGGCCTCGGCAAGGCGTTGAAGATCATCAACCACCCGGTCCGTCCCGACATCCCGATCTACGTCGCCGCGCTCGGTCCGAAGAACATCCAGCTCACCGCGGAGGTCGCCGACGGTTGGCTGCCGATCTTCTTCCACCCCGAGAAGGCGGTCGACGCGTTCGGAGCCGACCTCGACATCGGTGCCGACAAGCGGGCCGACGATCGTGCGCCACTCGAGATCGTCGCCGGTGGCACGGTCGCCATCTGCGACGAGGACACTGCGACCAAGCTGCGCGACTTCGCTCGCCCGATGACGGCGCTGTACGTGGGTGGCATGGGTTCGCGGGACCAGAACTTCTACAACAACGTGTTCCGCCGCTACGGCTACGAGGAGGAGGCGGCCACGATCCAGGACCTCTACCTCGACGGCAAGAAGGACGAGGCGGCCGCGGTCGTGCCGGCGGACTTCCTCACCGCCACCGCACTCGTCGGCGACGAGGGGTTCGTCCGCGAGCGGATCGAGGCCTACCAGGCAGCCGGCGTCACGCGGCTGAGCGTCAACCCCGTCGGCGACAACCCCCTCGAGCTGATCGAGAAGATCAAGGCCTGGACGAGCTGAGCGTCCGGGACCTGAGCCGGGTCAGCGGGCGGCGCGGCGCTTGAAGACGTCGTAGCGATCGATCTCGTCGGCGACGGCGTCCGCCTGGGAGACCGTGCGCCGGTAGAACCGCGAGATCGCCTCCTGCACGGTGGCGGTCATCGTCGGCGCCGCGTCGAACTCGTGGCCGACGCCGTGGTGGAGCTGGAGGTCGACGGGAACCCCGGCGTCGAGCAGCGCCTGGTGCAGGATGATCGACGAGTGGTAGGGGACCATCGTGTCGGCGGTGCCCTGGACGATCATCGTCGGTGGGCTCGACGCCGAGATCTGGTCGATGGGGCTCACCGAGCGCACCAGATCCTCGTCCTCGCTGTCGGCGAGGATCATGTATGCGGGAGCACGGCCGTCGTCGCGGCGAGGCGCGCGCGGAGGTCGACCGGTGTCGGGGTCCGGCGCTGGCGCGGGTGTCGCGTAGAACCCGATCGGGGGATAGAAGGCCACGACCGCGGCCACGTCGCCGTCGGGGTCGTCGGTGTAGGCCGCCAGCAGCGACAGGTGCGCGCCGGCGCTGTGGCCCTGGAGCGCGATGCGGTCGGGCCCGATGCCGAGCTCGTCGGCGTTGGCCCGAGCCCAGCGCACCGCGGCGCGCACGTCGTCGAGTGGGGCGGGCCACGGCGCTTCGCCGAGGAGCCGGTACTCGATGGCGATGACGGTGAGCCCGTGTCGGCTCAACGCCTCGCACCGCGGGTGGAGGTGCTCGGGTCCCCCCACCCGCCATCCTCCGCCGTGCAGCACGAGCACCGCGGTGCGCTGGTCGTCGCCCTGGGGGGCGAAGATGTCGGCGCGCATGTCGCGGGCCGACGGGAACGACACCGTCGTTGGCATCAGAGGTCCTTCTCGGTGAGGCCGGCCAGCGCCGGCAGGTCCTCGGGCAGGTCGCAGGGGTTGACGAGGTAGCCGATGCAGGCCCGGGAGATCTGGGGGTACAGCGACCGCAGCGGCTCGGCGCCGGGCTCGGCGTTGGCACCGGTCTGTGCGTACTGGAGCGCGGGCGTGACCGCGAACGTGGCGGCCAGGCGCACCGCGCGGTCTCGGTCGTCGTGGGCGATCCGATCCCACTGCGGCTGGAGCGAGTCGCGGAACAACGCGTCGCGCTCGCGCCGGCTGCGCGCTCCGCGGGCGAGCATCTCTGGGTCGTGCTTGCCCATCGCGATGAACCCGTTGATCGCCCGAGCTCGCGTCTGGAGCTCGTAGCCGCACGACGCGACGAACATCGAGACCACGGACTCGATCGTGGTGTCGACGGCGCGCATCCGCCGCGCGCCGTTGTCGGCCATCTCGGTCAGCGCGGCGTCCTGGGTGGCCCGCAGCAGACCGTCCTTGTCGACGAAGTACCGGTAGATCGATGCCACCGACACCCGCGCCTCGCTCGCGATGTGCTGCACCGTGAAGCCGCGGGCCCCCTCGTCGTGCGCGACGCGAAGCGCCACCGACAAGATGTGGTCCTTCGCCCGGCGGCTGCGCTCCTGCTTGGGCGGCGCGGCCACCTCCGCGGTGGTGTTCACCCTGCGGCCGCCGCGGCCCGGCCGTCGGGTGCGTCGACGCCGGCGGCGGCGAGCATCGGCGCGACCTTGGTGCCGATCAGCTCGTGTGAGCGGATCTGGTGCTCCGAGGTGAAGGTCAAGAAGTCGGGGAACGCCATGATGTGGCCGAGGCCCGCCTGGCGGCACTGCTCGATGAGCTTCTCGGCGACGGTCTCGGGCGAGCCGACCGCGTAGTCGTCGGGGTTGTTCATCCGGCTGCGGATCGTGTCGTCCTGGGTCTCGAACGTCGAGCCTGCCGAGGTGCGGATCGGGTTGCCCATCGCCTCGCAGATCTCGTACGCCTCCTCGTCGGTGGGGGCGACGAACACCCGCCGACGCACACCCAACATGTCGGGCGACGTGGAGTGGCCCGCGTCGTCGGCGGCATCTCGGTACGCCGACGCGAGCTCGGCGACGGTCTCGATCGACGACCACGCCGTGCACATCTTCCACCCGCGGCGCGCGGTCGCCTCCGCCGAGTCCGGCGACATGGCGGTGACCCACACCGCCGGGGGGGCGTCGAGGCGCATCTTGGGGAGGATCGCCAGGTCCTCGAGGTTCGAGAACTCGTCCTGGTGGGTGACGAACAGGTTGGTCAGCGCCTTGTCGAGCAGGTCGGAGCCGCTCTCGTAGCGATCGCGGATCTGCTCCTTGGGGATGCCGGCCTTGATCGCCTCCATCGGGCCGGCGCCGGGCGCGATGCCCGGCTCGAAGCGCCCGTGGGTGAGGTACTCGAGCATCCCGCACTCCTCGACGTACCGGCGCGGGTCGTACATCGGCAACACGGCGCCGAGGGTGGTGAACCGCAGGGTGGACGTGCGGGACGCGACGGCCGCGACCAACAGGTTCGGCGACGGGGACAGGTTCAGGGAGCTGAAGTGGTGCTCGGCGAACGCGAGGCCGTGGAAGCCCCATCCCTCGCAGCGCTGCCACAGGTCGAGGTACCGGTCGTAGGTGCCCTGGCAGACGTCGGGCGAGAACTTGTCGGGCTTCGGGAACGTGGGCTCCATGAAGATGTAGAAGCCCCAGGTCTTGATCATCGGCACTCTCCCCCTGTTGCGACGCCCCGCTCGTCGTGACGTCTCCCGCCGTGGTGGCAGGTACAGAAAACCAGAACTCTGGTTTTTCGTCAAGGACGTCCCAACAGGGCGTGCACCGTGAGGCCGCGATCCGAGGCGCTACTTCAGGAGTGGATCGCGCGGCAGGCCGAGGATGCGCTCACCGATCTGGTTGCGCTTGATCTCCGACGTGCCGCCGGCGATCGACATGCCGCGGTGCATCAGCACCATGTTCCCGCTGATCGCACCCGCGCCGTCGGTGAACAGCGCATCGGGGCCGTTGAGCTCGACGAGCATCGCCACCGCCTCGTGGCCCAGTTCAGACCCGACGAGCTTGGTGATCGCACCCTCGGGACCCGGTTCGCCGCCGGCGACCGCGCGGTTGGCGCTGCGCAGGTTCAGCAGCGCCATCGCCTGCTGCTCGGCGGCGTAGCGACCGAGCCGGCGAGCGCCGCCGTAGAGGCGCTCGGGGTGCGCATCGAACTGCGGGAGGATCGACGCCACGGGGGTGCCACCCCCGCCGCCGCCGATGCTGACGCTCTCGTTGCCGAGCGTGGCGCGAGCCACCGTCCAGCCGCCGTCCACCGGCCCGACCACGTCGTCGTCGGGGACGAGCACGTCGCTGAAGAAGACCTCGTTGAACGAGGAGTTGCCGGTCGGCATCTTGATCGGTCGCACCTCGACGCCGTCGGCGTGCATGTCGATGACCATGGTCGTGATGCCGTCGTGCTTGGGCGCGTCGGGGTTGGTGCGCACGGTCGCCAGGCCGAACGACGCGAGGTGCGCGCCGCTGGTCCACACCTTCTGGCCGTTCACCAGCCAGCCGCCGTCGACGCGGGTGGCCTTGGTCTTGACGCCAGCGGCGTCCGAACCCGCATCGGGCTCGCTGAACAGCTGGCACCAGATGAGCTCCTGGTTCAGCGCAGGCTTCACCCAGCGGGCGACCTGGTCGTCGGTCGCGTACTGGATGAGCGTGAGGATCACCCAGCCGGTGATGCCGTAGGCCGGGCGCTCAACGCCGGCACGCCCGAGCTCCTGCTCGATGACGAGCTGCTCGATCGCACCGGCGTTGCGGCCGTATGGCGTGGGCCAGTGCGGCGTGGCATAGCCGGTCTCGACCAGCTTGGAGCGCTGCTCGGCCGCCGACATGCCCTTGATGGAGTCGGCGAGGTCGCGGATCTCGCCACGGAACGATTCGGCCTCGGGGGGCAGGTCGACGGTCTTGGCCCGCTGGACGCCGTTGCGCGCGAGGTCGACGAGGTCCTCGGACGCTGCGTCGTGGTCGAGCAGCACCATCAACGACGTGGCACGCCGCATGAACAGGTGGGAGTCGTGCTCGAACGTGATGGCGATCCCGCCGTGCACCTGGGTGTTGAGGTTGGCGCACAGGTCGGCAGCGGGGCCTGCCAGCGTGGCCGCGACCGCAGCGGCGTACGACAGCTGGTCGCCGCCGGTGGTGGCGGCGCGAGCGGCGTCCCACACGGCGCTGGTGGCGAGCTCGGTGGCGACCGCCATGTTGGCGCAGTGGTGCTTGACGCCTTGGAACATCGCGATCGGCCGTCCGAACTGGTGGCGTTCCTTCGCGTAGGCGGCGGCGAGGTCGGTGCACTCGCGTGCCACGCCGACCGCCTCGGCCGACCAGATGACCCGCGACAGGTCGGTGAGGACGCGGCCCGCGCCGGGGATGACGACGGCGGCGGCACCATCGAGGGTGACGCGCGCCGATCGGCGGGTGGTGTCGAGGTTCGGCGCGGCCTCGACGGTGACGCCGTCACCGACCTGGACGACCGCTACGTCGTCGCCCGCGGCGACGAGCAGCAGCTGGGCGAACCCGCCGCCGAGCACCGACCCGGCCGAGCCCGACGCCGTGCCACCGTCGACGGTGACCGATGCGCCGGGGGCGACGGCCGCGAGCACCGAGCCGTCGGCGAGGCCCGGCAGCCACGTGGCCTTGAGGTCGTCGTCGCCTGCGGCCGCGATCACCGCGCTCGCGATCACCGTCGGCACGAACGGCCCCGGCGCGACGGCGCGCCCCAGCTCTTCGACCACGACGACGAGCTCTTCGAGTCCGTAGCCCGAGCCGCCGTGCTCCTCGGGGATGTGCAGACCGAGCCAGCCCAGACCGACCAGCTCGTTCCAGAAGCCAGGCAACGTCTCGTCGCTGGTCTCGAGCAGATCTCGCCCGGCGCCCCGCGCGTCGCGCTTGACGACGAAGTCGGCGACCGTGTCGGCGAGCGCGCGGTGGTCGTCGGTGATGGCGATGGACATTCGGAATCCCCCCTCGATCGGATGTCGGCCGACGGATCCGGCGCGACACCCACATGCGACTGTTGCTCGCCTATCTGATCAGTTGCCGGCGCTGCCTGCCACCCCGTCGGCGTCCGATCGTGCGGCGACCGATCCCGTGGGACGTGTCGCGATGGCTCCCATGTCGATGGTGGCGTCGATGCCGACGGGCAAGAGCGGCGTCACCACCGCCCAACCCTCGGCGAGCAGCGCCGCGTCGGAGCCGGGCTCGGGTGCGCCGGCATCCTCGAAGCCGACGTGCAGGAACCCGGCTCCTGAGTCGGTGACGGTCGTCTGGACCGCACCGACGCTCGACAGGGGAGCACACACGAGCCCTGCGACGCCGAGGTGCACGTCGGCGGGGAGGTTGAGGTTCAGCGCGCACGGCGGCCGCGCGGAGTCCAGCCACGCGATCACGTCGATGACCACTTGGGGGACCTGGTCGGCCACCGGGCCGGAGTCCGTGTCGATCGACACCGCGAGCGACGGGACCCCGTGGTTCGCCGCGGTGAGCGCGGCCCCCACGGTGCCCGAGTGCAGGACCGCGGCTCCGGTGTTGCGCCCGTGGTTGATCCCCGACAGGACGAGGTCGGGCGGCAGGCCGAACCCGCCGCGCAGCGCGATGAGCGTGATCATCGCCGGCGCGGCTTCGACGCTGACGGTGGGTACGTCCGGGTCGCGCCATCGGCCGTGCTCGGCGCGAAGACGACCGTCATCTTGCACGCCGGTGAGCGCTGCGCTCGCGCCGCTCGAGTCCCAGCTCGGCGCGGCGACGATGACGTCGAGTCCGGCAGCCACGGCGGCTCGGGCGAGCACCGCGAGGCCGGTGCTGTCGATGCCGTCGTCGTTGGTGATCAGGGCGCGGGTCACGTGCCCGCTCCCCGTTCCTCGGGCGAGAGGTGCTCGATCTGGACGTGTCGGACGAGCTCCTCGATGTCGACGGCCCGCCCGGTCGCGAGCCCCCGGCGGGTGACGTTGAGCGCCGCGGCGGCGACGCCGAGCCGCACCGCCTCCAGGAACGAGTGCCCGCGCGCGAGACCTGCGGTGATCCCCGCGGTCACCGAGTCGCCCGCGCCGCGGTGGTCCCGGACCTCCAGGCGTGGTGCTTCCACGCGCACCACCTGGTCGCCGGTGAGCACGAGCGTCCCTCGCTCGGCACGGGTCACGACGACGTGGTCGATACCTCGCTCCGCCCACGCCTCCATGATCTCGAGGATCTGCGGCTCGGTCGCGTGCTGGGGCACCAGACCGTCCCGCGCGAGGTCTTCGTCGCTGGTCTTGACCACGTCGACCCGGCCCTCGAGCGCCGCGTCGCGCAGCGCCCCAGAGAGGTCGGCGATGGTGGTGGCGCCGTTGTGTCGCAGGTCGACAGCCAGGCGCCGGTAGTCGTCGGGAGGAATGGACTCGGTGGCGGGGTCGTAGCCGCCGAGCACGCACAGGCCGGCGTCGAGGCCTGCGGCGAGTGCCGCCGTGTACAGGTCGTCGCGGTCGTGACGGGCGAGCACCTCGGCGGGGTGGGTGGCGACCACCTCGCGCTCGCCGTCGCGGCTGTCGTGGATGTAGGCCCCGTTCGACGCGGCCACCTCGACCGCGATCACGTCGATCCCCTCTGCGCCGAGCAGGCCGCGCTGGACCGTGCCGGCCTCGCCGCCGAAGTTGGCGCACACCTTGGTGGGCACCCCGAGGGTGTGCAGCATCCTGGCGATCCACACTCCCTGGCCGCCGGCGTGGGTGTGGATCTCGTCGCCGTCGGAGCCCTGCTCCACCGTGATCGTGAGCTGCGGTGACGGGGCGAAGACGCACGCACGGCGCGGCGCCGGCTCGTCGGCGGGCTCGTCGCTGCCAGGCGCGTGCATCGCTCCTCCATACCCGCCGCGCCCGGAGGCTATCCGGGGAGGGTCAGGTGACGACGACGAGGATCTCGCCGGCAGAATGGGCGCTGCACGCGCCGGCGAACGAGCCGGCGGCGACGAAGGTGTGCTCCATCGTCTGGTCGGCCGCCACGAAGAACGGTCCGATGATGTGGTCCTTCTCGTCCTGGTTGTCGATGACGATCTGGTCGCCGAGCCGCACGTCGAGACGGGCAGGCAGCACCTCGACGTCCTCACCGGCGTCGATCCGCTCGCCGGTACCGGCCGGGATGATGAACGAGTAGACCTCTCCATCGGCCGGCACAGAGGACTCGGCCGGCACAGAGGTCGCGGGTGCCGTCGAGCCGTCCGCGACCGGAGCGGGGTCGTCGCCACACGCGGTGCACACGCCGACGACCAGCACGGCAAGGGCCACCAGTTGGCGTGCTCGATGCAGTGGGGACATCGGGGTCAAGCCTCCTCGAGGAGCAGGGCGAGGTCGTGGGTCATGTCCTCCGCGGTTTGACCATACGGCCAGGCGAGCAGCAACCCGCCCTGGTCGTCCACGACGTAGAGGAAGCTGGAGTGCTCGACCAGCGGCTCACCGTCCTCGCCGTCCTCGATGCGGTAGTCGGCGCCGAACGCATCGGCTGCGACACGCAGGACCGCATCGTCGGTGGTGGTGAGCGCGTGCGCGCCGTCGATGAACGCCTGGACGTACCCGGTGAGCACCTCGGGCGTGTCGCGCGCCGGATCGATCGTCACCATCGCGAGCTCGATCCGGGCGGCGTCGTCGCCGAGCGCAGCGATCGCGGTACGGGCGTCGGCGAGGGTGGTGGGGCAGACGTCGGGGCAGCTCGTGTAGCCGAAGTAGACGACGAGCAGGCCGCCCTCGGGGGCGACGAACGAGAACTCCTCGCCGCCTTGGCTGGCGTCAGGCATCGAGACGTCGGCGACGCTGGTGGGCTCGGTGCGCGTCATCCCTCGCAGCGCGCCCTCGGACTCGGCGCTCGCCGTGCTGGTCGTCGGGCCCGCGGACTGCCCGGCGTCATCGCCGCAGGCGACCGCGACGAGCCCCAGCGCAGCGGCGGCGATGCACGTCCTCACGATGGTCCTTCGGCTCACGACGTCCCTCGTGTCGGTCGCATGGGGTCCCCCGACGCTAGTGGTCGATGGCGTGACGAAGGGGTCGGGGGCGATCCTGCGCCGGTCCGACGATGTGGCACGGTGGCGCATGGCTCGACAGCGTCCGTGGCTCCCCGTCGGTGTCGCCGTCGTCGCCGCGGCGGGCATCGCCCTCCTCGCCCTGACGTGGCCCGACGGCGACAGTGATGAGGGAGAGGGCATGACGACCGAGTCCACGGTCGACCTCGATCTGCCGGTCGCGATCGACTCGCCGGCGACGGGTGACCCCGCCGACCTCGCGGACCTGGTCGCGGCGTCGGACCTCGTCGTGGTCGCCACCGTCGACGAGGTCGCCCGCGGGCGTCCCGTCGACCCGACCGGCACGGCGTCCGAGGAGTCGGCGTTCGTGACGCTCACCGTCGAGGAGGTGCTCGCAGGCGACGACCAGGATGCCCAGGTCGTGGTGGAGGAGGAAGGGTGGATGGCCGACGGCCGGCGCATCGCGATGGACGGCGCGGCGCCGACCGAGGTGGGCGACCGTGCGATCTGGTTCCTCGTCGACGTCGGAGGGGAGGGCGCCGCGACATGGGTCACGGTCGGTCGGGTGGGGCGCTGGGTCGAGCGTGGTGGCGTGCTCACCGGACCGCTGCTCGACATCCCCCTCGCGATCGATCTCCAGGACCGCCCGCTCGACGACGTGGTGGCCGACATGCGCGGCCTCTCGCAGTAGGCAGGACGACCGCGTGGGGTCAGCTGGTGTTGCGGAGCCCGGCGGCGATCCCGTCGATCGTGAGCAGCAGGGCGAGGTCGGTGCTGGGGTCAGGTTCGCTGGCGTCGCGCACGCGGGCCATCAGCTCGACCTGCGGCGCGTGCATGGGATGGAGGTAGCGGTCCCGAGCTCGGCTTGCAGGTCGCCGAACAGGTCGGGCAGGACCTGCCGCAGGGCGAAGTCGGCCAGCGTGGCGAGCACCGACCGGCGCGACGCCTCGGTGGGGTGCGCCGTCACCA
Organism: uncultured Iamiaceae bacterium; assembly: GCA_964494405.1. Taxonomy (GTDB): domain Bacteria; phylum Actinomycetota; class Acidimicrobiia; order Acidimicrobiales; family SKKL01; genus Actinomarinicola. The sequence continues at coordinate 4,859 of CAZBTQ010000019.1, read as the reverse complement.
CCGGGCGGACCTCGAGCCAACCACCCCCGCTCGGAGACCTCCTGGCGCGTGGTCAGCGAGATGCGATGGGTCTGCTCGGCGACGGTGGCCAGGTGGAAGTACGTGGTGAACGCCCGCGCCAGTTCCGATCGCGCCGAGCGCGTCCACGTCGCGCAGCAGTCCGACGAGCTCGCCGGCGGATGTCGGAGCGAAGCGCGGCGTCGACCTCGTCGCGCCAGGCGTCGACCGCCGAACGGCTCGACGTGTCGGCTTCGGGATCGACTGCGGTCATGGCGGCCTCGGCGAGCTCGGGCCCCGTTCAGGCGCGACGGTAGCGATCGCCTCGTGGCCCGTGACCCTGGTGGTCCGAGAGTTCATCGGCCGTAAACACGACCCGATTGCCGTCGGGGTCGGTGACGACCAGATCGCCCGACGGCAGCGAGTGCACACCGGCCGAGCGCTCGAGCAGCTCGCCCGCGAGCCCGGGGAGGTCGAGGACGGTCACGACGATCTCGCTGCGGCGCCGGTCGGAGATCTCGGCGCGCCTCGCGAGGTGGACCTCCACGTCGTCGCGGGTGACCACGGCGTAGTTGGTCGGCGCGTCCTCGCGTCGGTGCCGGTACTCGACGTCGAAGCCGAGGTGGTCGGACCACCAGCGTGCCGCCGCCTCGACGTCGTCGACCGCGAGGAGCGGAGGGCCTGTGGTCACGGAGGCTTCGACGACCGGCTCATCGACGACGGCGCGCGGCGGCGACCTCTTCCCACAGCTCGCGCGTGGCGCGGGACGGGTCGTCGACCACCTCGCTCGTCGGCCCGAAGATCATGGTCTCGCGGTCGGGCACCGTGAACGGCGGCCATTCGACCATGCCGTCGTGGTTGGGATCGCCGGTGCGGGCGAAGGCCAGCCACGCCTCGCTCATCTCGTCGGCGAGGCGCTGGCGTCGCTCGGACGGCGGGGTGCCGCCGACGCCGAGGTTGTCGAGGCAGAACGCGATCTCGTAGCCGTGCGCCGCGCGCCCGGCCAGCAGGTAGCTGAAGAAGTACTGCCACACCCCGCTGGACGATCCCTTGGTCGTCGCCTCGGCGAGCTGGATCGAGCCGGCCCGCATGCGCTGGTCGGTGATGGCGAAGCTGAGGAGGTCGACCAGCGTGGCGTCGGGATGCTCCTGTCGGTAGGTCGCCACCATCCGGTCCAGGAGATCGGCGTCGTCGGTGTCGGCCATCTGGGCGAGCCGCTGTCGCAGACCGTCGTCGTCGAGCTCGCGGGGGAGCCCGCCAGCACCCTCGTCGCGGTTGCAGCCGACGATGATGGGGACGTCGGCGGCAGTGCCGGTGGTGAGCGCCTGCACCGGGTGGTCGGGGATCGCGACGCCGTCGAGGACCGGGCTCAGGCCCATCCGCCCGGCGGCGGACGACGCAGCGAGGATCTCGTCGGCGCTGGCCGACCACAACCGCTCGATGTCCTCGTCGGCGCCGAGCGAGCGCAGGACGTCCTCCGCGCTCTTGGTCGCACGCTCGGGCTTGGTGACCCGGAGGCCGGGGCCGCTCTGGATGATCGCCCGGTGGAACAGGCCGTGGGCCGAGGGCATGGCGAGCAGCGTGGACACCTTCGCTCCGCCACCGGACTCGCCCATGATCGTGACGTTGCCGGCGTCACCGCCGAACGCAGCGATCTCGTCGCGGACCCACTCGAGGACGGCGACGAGGTCGAGCATCCCGTTGTTGCCAGACGACGCGGCCTCGGCTCCATCGAGCCGGTCGCTGACCAGGCCGTCGAGGTGCAGGTAGCCGAATGGCCCGAGGCGGTGGTTGACGGTCAGCACCACGACGTCGCCGCGCCTGGCGAGGTTGGCGCCGTCGTACAGGGGCCACGAACCGGACCCGATGCCGTAGCCGCCACCGTGGATCCACACCATCACCGGCCGGCGTCGGTCGTCGGTACCGGGCGTCCACACGTTCAGGTACAGGCAGTCCTCGTCGACCGCGTGCTCCTGGGGCCAGCCGGGCGGGCGCTCGGTGGGCTGGGGGCACGACGGTGCGAGCGCGGTCGCAGCGCGCACGCCCTCCCACGGCTCGACGGGTTGCGGCGGCCGGAACCGCAGCTCGCCGACCGGCGGCGCGGCGTACGGCACGCCCAAGAACGCGTGGATCCCGCCGTCGATCTCGGTGCCGTCGAGCGTGCCCATCGACGTGCTGACCTGGCTCATCGTTCCCCCTCACAGGCCTGGCGGACCGCCCGCCACGACCGGCGCAACCCTACTTGGGGCCGGCGAGGGCCCGGAGCTCGGGCGTCCTGGCCCTGGCGAGGATCTCGGCCGCGGTGCGCCCATCGGGGTCGGCGATGTCGGTGCGGGCGCCGTGTGCCAGCACCATCTCGATGTGGCGGGGGTCGGAGCGCTTCTTGAGCATCAGGTGGAGTGCGGTCCGCCCGTCCACACCGATCGCGTCGGGGTCGGCTCCGCGTTCGAGCAGGTGCTCCGCGGACGCGAAGTGGCTCGACCCGACCGCGTCGACGAACGGCGTGCGGCCCTCGGCGACGGCCTCGATGTCGGCGCCGTGATCGAGGAGGAGGTCGATCATCTCCAGGTCGTCGGCGAACGCGGCCGCCCACAGCGAGTGCTGGGGCGAGGCGCCGCGCTCCAGGAGGAACCGCACGAGCGGGAGGTTGCGACCTCGGCCCACCGCGTACCAGACCGGCGTCGCGTGCCACGTCTCGTCCTCGATGAACGCAGGCTCATCGATCGGCAGCCGCCGGTCGAGCAGGAGCGCGGCCACAGGCACCGCGCGCTCGTCGGCGCCGCCGACGCTGCAGCAGAGGTGCAGCCAGGAGCGGCCGGAGCGGTCGTGGTGGGCGAGCAGGTCGGGTCGCTCGTCGAGCCCCGCGGCGACCTCGTCGGTCCGCATGCCGCGTACGGCGGCGGTGAGCGACGTGGCCGAGGTCATGGAGCGGGTGAAGGGAATCGAACCCTCGTCAGCAGGTTGGAAACCTGCAGCTCTGCCATTGAGCTACACCCGCGGGTGGCCATCTCGAGGCCGGTGTCGTGGTCGGGGAGGGGAGATTTGAACTCCCGACCCCCTGCTCCCAAAGCAGGTGCGCTGCCTGACTGCGCCACTCCCCGTCTCGACCGGAGCATGCTAGCGACTGGGGCGGGGTGCGCCGCACCGACATCGGGACGGGGGTGTCCGAGGTGCCCGGTACACTCGCCGGACTGTGAAGACACTGCTCGAACCCCTCGAGGGGAACAAGGTCCGACTCTCCATCGAGGTCGACGAGTCCGAGTTCGAGCCTGCGCTCGACGCCGCCTTCAAGCGCATCGCCCGCGAGGTGCGCCTTCCCGGCTTCCGCCCGGGCAAGGCACCACGCAAGCTGCTCGAGGCCCGCTTGGGCGTCGGGGTGGCGCGCGAGGAGGCGATCCGCGAGGCGGTGCCCGGCTACTACACCGACGCGGTGGTCGAGCACGACGTCGACGTCATCGCCCAACCCGAGATCGACATCACGGGCGGCCAGGAAGAGGGCCCCGTCACGTTCGACGCGGTCGTCGAGGTCCGCCCGGTGGTCGAGGTCGCCGGCTACGGCTCGCTGCGGGTCGAGCTCCCCTCCCCGGTGGTCACCGACGCCGACGTCGACGAGCAGGTCGAGCGGATGCGGGCGCAGTACGCCGATCTCGTCACCGTCGACCGGCCTGCCGCCGACGGCGACATCGTCAAGATCGACATCGACGGCTCCCGCGACGGCGAGCCCATCGAGGGGCTGTCCGCGTCGGGCTACGCGTTCGAGGTCGGCCTCGGCACGCTCGTGCCCGAGCTCGACGAGAACCTCCGTGGCGCGTCGGCAGGCGACCACCTCGAGTTCTCCGGCGACGACCACCACCACGACGACGACGAGCTCGACGAGGACGGCCACGCACCGCACGGCCCGATCGACTTCGTCGTCGACGTCGAGGAGGTGCAGGAGAAGATCCTGCCCGACCTCACCGACGAGTGGGCCAAGGAGGCCTCCGAGTTCGACACCATCGACGAGCTGCGCGACGACCTGCGTGCCCGCATGACCCGCTCGCGTGCCGCCCAGGCCGAGTCCAACCTGCGTGAGCGCACCGCCGAGGCCCTCGCCGCACTGGTCGACGTCGAGCTCCCCGAGCCGATGATCTCCAACGAGATGCAGCAGCGCATCCAGGACCTGGCGTTGCGGCTCCAGGCCCAGGGCCTGAACCTCGAGCAGTACCTCGCCATGACCGGCCAGCCCCAGGACCAGTTCGTCGAGAGCCTCCGCGAGATGGCCAACGAGGCCGTCCAGGTCGACCTGGCGCTGCGTGCGGTCGCCCTCGCCGAGGGCATCGAGGCCACCGAGGACGAGCTCGACGAGGAGTTCGCCGGGGTGGCCGAGCGCATCGGCGAGACCGCCGAGCGCGTGCGCTCGGAGTTCGAACGCAACGGCCAGGTGTCGGATGTACGCTCGGATCTGCGCAAGCGCAAGGCGCTCGACTGGCTCGTCGAGCAGGTCGAGATCGTCGATCCGGACGGCAACCCGATCGACCGGGCCGACCTCCTCGCCCCCCTCGACGACACCGAGGACGACGACACCGAGGACGACATCGAGGATGACACCGGCCTCGACATCGAGGATGGCCTCGACGTCGAGGACGCCACCGACGAGAACGCCGAGGGAGCGACCGACCAGTGACCTACATCCCCAATCCCGAGATCTGGGAGCAGACGAACCGCGGCGAGCGCAGCTCGAGCCTGTTCGGCCGTCTGCTGCGGGAGAACATCATCTTCCTCGGGTTCCCCATCACCGACGACGTCGCGAACGTCGTGTGCGCAGAGCTGATCCACCTCGAGTCGGAGAACCCCGACAAGGACATCAACATCTACATCAACTC
>CAZBTQ010000018.1:26079-29482 GCA_964494405.1 uncultured Iamiaceae bacterium | reverse complement strand
GGTCGAGGCGTTCCTCGACGAGCAGTGGGATCCGGAGATCACCGTCGGCGAGTGGTGGGACCGGCTCGCGGCGTCGGGTTGGGGCTTTCCCACCTGGCCGACCGAGTGGTTCGGTCGCGGTGGCGACAACGACCTGCTCACCCTGGTGAGCTCGATCTTCCAGGAGCGCGGCGTGCTCGGCGCGCCGGGCGGGCTGGGCCAGACGATGGGCGGGCCCGTCGTCATGCAGCACGGGACCGTGGAGCAGTGCCGTCGGTTCCTGCCGGCGTTGGCGAGCGGACGTGAAGGCTGGTGCCAGTTCTTCAGCGAGCCGGGTGCCGGCTCGGACCTCGCCGGGGCGCAGACCCGCGCGGTGCGCGACGGCGACGAGTGGATCGTGAACGGCCAGAAGGTGTGGACCTCCGGTGCGCTGTCGACCGAGCGGGGGATGCTCCTCGCCCGCACCGACCTCGACGCGCCCAAGCACAAGGGCCTGAGCTACTTCATCATCGAGGTCGACCAGCCCGGCATCGAGATCCGTCCGCTCAAGCAGATGACCGGCCAGTCCCACTTCAACGAGGTGTTCTTCACCGACGCTCGTGTCGCCGACGCCGACCTGATCGGCCGTGCCGGCGACGGGTGGGCGGCTGCGACGACGACGCTCGCCCACGAGCGCAGCAACCGCGCCGGCACGGTCGGCGTGGCCGGTGGCCCGGGCGGTGCGCGCCGCGGTGGGTTGCGCGAGCGCATCGTCGGCGATGTCATCGAGGAGGCCCGCGCTGCGCGACAGCAGATCTCCACGTCGTCCGATCCGCGCAACCCCGGCATCGTCGGCCGGACGAGCCCTGTGTCGCTGATCGAGGAGTTCGACCGTGGCGAGGACCCCATCGTCCGCCAGCGCGTCGCCCAGTACTACTCCCTGATCCGTCTCAACGAGATGACCAGGGAGCGCACGAGGGCGGCGGCGGCGAGCGGCGGGTCGCCAGGGCCGGCGAGCTCCACGACCAAGCTGGCGCGCTCGGTGGCCACCCGCCTCAACCGCGACCTGGGCCCCGGGATCATCGGCGCTCAGGCGTTGCTCGTCGGTCCCGACGCGGCCGTCGATGGGGCGGTCGCGGCAGCCACGGTCCAGGCGCCGTCGACCTCGATCGCCGGTGGCACCGACGAGGTGCAGCGCAACATCATCGGCGAGCGGGTGCTCGGCCTGCCCCGCGAGCCCGACATCAGCAAGGACGTGCCGTTCCGCGAGCTGAAGGTCGGCACACAGCGACGGGAGGACGAGCCGTGAGCACCGAGACCACCATCGAGGTGCGCGACGGGTTCCACCGTGGGCCGCAGCGGGCGCCCGAGAACCGTGCGTTCGCCGAGGCCCGTCGCGCCACCGGTGCGCCGGCCGTGTCGGCGGCGACGAACATCCACGACGATGCGACCGCCCAGAAGCTGGGGTTCAAGGGCGGCACCATCGCCGGGTCGATCCACATGGACCAGTTCGTGCCTGTGCTGCTCGACGCGTTCGGTCCGCGGTGGTTCGAGACCGGATCGCTGTCGCTGGCGTTCCGCAACGCGACGATCAGCAGTGAGCCGGTCGTGGCGTTCGTCGGCGAGGTCGGCGACGGCGGCGACGACCTCCAAGTGGCCGTGAAGATGGAACGTCCCGACGGCGAGCTGGTCGCCGAGGGCACCGCGTCGGTCGGCGATCCCGCCGAGCCCACCCACCTCACGTCGATCGACCTGCGACCCACGGCCGACCCGTCGAGCCTGCGGATCCTCGAGGGGATCTCGGCCGGCAACCTTTTGCCGGGCCACGAGGTCACGCTCGATCCTGCGCATCTTCGGGCCCGGATCGAGGCGGGAGCGCTCACCGAGCCGATCGACTGGTACACCGAGGCGTCGCCGTGGGGTGCCAGCGTCGCCAACCCGTCGACGATGGTGCAGCTCCTGCGCAACCGGCCGGGCGACTTCGGCCCACACGTGGCCGAGGCGGTCGGGCTGTTCGGCGCGATCGAGGTGCGGCACCACCACGGTCCGGTCCTGTTCGGCGAGCGATACCGGGTCGAGGGCGAGGTCGCCGCGGTCGGGAACAGCCCGCGCACCGAGTACGTCTGGTACGACACCCGGGCCCACGACACCGATGGGCGGCTCGTCGCGTCGATGCGGATGCAGCTCCGCTGGATGACCGCCTCGTCGCCGCTCTACCGGGAGGGTTGACCATGCCCGGTGCGCTCGACGGCGTGAGGATCCTCGAGTTCTCCGAGATGATCGCCGCGCCGTTCGCGGGCATGCACCTCGGCGACCTCGGCGCCGACATCATCAAGGTCGAACCGCCCGGCGGCGAGCCGTGGCGGCTCACCCTCCCGTTCGCGCCGAACGAGAGCCGCGCGTTCATGGCGCTGAACCGCAACAAGCGCGACATCACCATCGACCTGAAGACGCCCGAGGGCCAGGAGATCGTCCACCGGCTGGTCCCCGACATGGATGTGGTGCTGGTGAACTACCGGCCCGACACGCCGAAGAAGCTCGGCATCGACTACGAGACGTTGCGCGCCATCAACCCGCGGCTCGTGTACGTCGAGAACTCGGCGATGGGCAGTCGTGGCGACGAGGCCCACCGCCCCGGCTACGACCTCGTCGCCCAGGCGGTCACCGGCCTGCTCCTCACCGGCCAACGCACCGACGACGACGGCATCCCCATGCCGATCACCCCGGCGCTGGCCGACTACGGCACCGGGCTCACGATGGCGTTTGCGGTGTGCGCCGCGCTCTACGCCCGGGAGCGCACAGGGCTCGGCCAGAAGATCGAGGCGACGTTGCTGGCCACGTCGCTCGCCGTCCAGGGTTCGGGGTTCATGCGCACCGGCATCGAGACCGGCGCGACGTCGGAGGCGAGCATCGCGTCCACGTCGCCGCTCGGGCGCGCCGCCAGCGCGTACTACCGGGCCTACCGCACCGCCGACTCGATGGTCGCGGTCGCATGCCTGACGCCCGTGCTGCGCCGACGCTTCGCCGAAGCGGTCGGGGTCGACGACCCTCGCCACACCCAGACCTTCGAGCGCGGCACCCCCGAGTACAACGAGGTGACCATGTCGGTCGCCGCTGCCATCCGCGAGCGGATGGCCGAGCGCACCACCGCCGAGTGGGTCGAGCTCCTCGACCGCGTCGGCGTGCCGGCCGGACCGGTCCGCCACATCTCAGAGATGGTCGACGAGCCGCAGGTCAGGGCCAACGACCTCGTCGTCGAGCTGCCGCACCCGGTCACCGACACGGTCGAGATGGTCGGGCCGATCATCCGCATGCACGAGACACCGACCGGCGCGTCGCTGCCGCCGCCGACGCTCGGCCAGCACAACGCCGAGATCCTCGCCGAGCTCGGCTACTCCGCCGATGCGATCGTCGACCTGCGCGAGGCCGGCGTCATCACCTGAGC
>CAZBTQ010000018.1:0-25979 GCA_964494405.1 uncultured Iamiaceae bacterium | reverse complement strand
GCTACTCCGCCGATGCGATCGTCGACCTGCGCGAGGCCGGCGTCATCACCTGAGCCGCGTGCCTACCGACGGCCCTACTCCTGCTTCGACTTCCCGGCGGCCTTCTGGGCCCGTTTCCACTCGCGCACCTGGGTGAGCGTGTCGGGCGACCCGACGTCGGCGATCGAGCGGGGCACCTCGTCGCTGAACGGCGCGGCGACCTCCTGCCAGCCCTTCGGCGCGATGCCGAGGCGCTTGGCGAGCAGCGCGATGAAGATCTTCGTCTTCTCCTCGCCGAAGCCTGGAAGCGCACTGACCCGCGCCGACAGCTCTTCGCCGGTGGACGCGTCGGTCCAGATGCGGGAGGGGTCGCCGTCGTAGTCGGCGACGACCACGCGGCACAGGTCGTGGATCCGTGCACCCATCGCCTTGGGGAATCGGTGGATCGCGGGGCGCTCACGGCAGATCTCGATGAACTCCTCGGGGTCCATCGCGGCGATGGTGGCCGTGTCGAAAGCGTCGCCCATCCGGGTCTTCAGCTTCCACGGCCCGACGAACGCCGTCTCCATCGACACCTGTTGGTCGAGCAGCATCCCGACGACGAGCGCGAGGGGGTCGTCCTCCAGGAGCGCATCGGCGTCGGGATCGCCGGTGATCGGGATGGCGGGTTCGGTCACCTCAGGCCTCCGGCCAGCTCGTGCGGGGGTCGCCCGCCTCCGGGTCGATGTCGTAGCGGCGGATCGCGTCGTCGACCACCGAGGCGTCGACGGCACCGTCGCGCGCCAGTCCCCACAGGGTGGCGACGACGATGTGGCCGGTGTCGATCTCGAAGAACCGTCGTAGGACCTCGCGCGTGTCGCTGCGGCCGAAGCCGTCGGTGCCCAGCGGGACGAACGTGCGAGGGACCCAACGGCCGACCTGGTCGGGGACCAGGGTGATGTGGTCGGTCACGGCCACCACGGGACCCTCGCCGTCGGCGAGCAACCTGGTGACGCGCGGGGTGCGTCCTTCCGCACCCGGATGCAGCCGGTTCCACCGTTCGGCTTCCAATGCCTCGTCGCGCAGGGCCTTGTACGAGGTGGCGCTCCACAGCTCGGCACCGACGCCGTAGTGCTCGGCGAGGTCGGCCTGTGCCTGTCGAGCGCCGCCCTGCATGCTCCCCGAGAACAAGATCGCCGCATGGTGCTCGCAGCCGTCTGGCGCGGGCGCCCAGCGGTAGAGGCCATCGACGATGCCCTGGGTGACCTCCTCCACCGCGTCGGGCATCGGCGGCATCTGGTAGTTCTCGTTGTAGAGCGTCAGGTAGAAGATCTCGTCACGATCGTGGACGTACATCTGGTCGATGCCGTGGCGGATGATGGTGGCCATCTCGTACGCGAACGCCGGGTCGTACGCCTGGATGCTCGGCACGGTGGCTGCGAGCACGTGGCTGTGCCCGTCCTGGTGCTGGAGCCCCTCGCCGAGCAGCGTGGTGCGCCCGGCGGTGGCGCCGAGCAGGAACCCGCGGGCGCGTGCGTCCGACGCAGCCCAGATCAGGTCGCCCACCCGCTGGAAGCCGAACATCGAGTAGAAGGTGAAGAACGGCACCATCGGCACGCCCTGGGTGGCGTAGGACGTCGCCGCCGCGGTGAAGCTCGCCATCGCGCCCGCCTCGGTGATGCCCTCCTCGAGGATCTGGCCGTCCTTGCCCTCGGTGTAGGACAGCAGGAGTTGGGCATCGACCGGCTCGTAGAGCTGCCCGCGCGAGGCGTAGATCTTGAACTCCTTGAAGAGCGAGTCCATGCCGAACGTCCGCGCCTCGTCGGGGATGATCGGCACCACTCGAGGGCCGAACTCGCCGTCGCGCAGCAGGTTGCGCAGCAGCCGGGTGAACGCGGTGGTGGTCGAGACCGCCTGGGTGCCCGAGCCGCTGAGCACCTCCTTGAACGCGCCGTCGGTCGGCAGCGTCAGCGGCCGCCGCAGCGGAACAGGGCGCGACGGCAGCGGGCCGTCGAGCTCCTTGCGGCGATCCATGAGGTACCGGAACTCCGGGCTGTCCTCGGCGGGTCGGACGTAGGGCGCCTCGGCGTCGTCGGCCACGGCGTCCTCGGACACCATGTCCTCGAGGTGCAGGCGCTGGCGCAGGAGCCGCATCTGGGCCTGGGTCATCTTCTTGATCTGGTGGGTGGCGTTGCGCCCCTCGACATCGGGGCCGAGCGTCCAGCCCTTGATCGTCTTGGCGAGGATGACCGTTGGCGCCCCTTCCATCTGGGTGGCCATCTCGTAGGCGGCGTAGAGCTTGCGGTAGTCGTGACCCCCGCGGGGGAGGTTGCGGATCTCCTCGTCCGACAGGTCCTCGACGAGGGCGCGGAGGCGCGGGTCGGGGCCGAAGAAGTGCTCGCGGGTGTACTCGCCCGACTCGACGGCGTAGCGCTGGAAGTCGCCGTCGACGGTGTCGTTCATCTTGTTGACGAGCACGCCGTCAACGTCCTTGGCGAGCAGCTCGTCCCACTTGCCGCCCCAGATCACCTTGATGACGTTCCACCCGGCTCCCCGGAAGATCGCCTCGAGCTCCTGGATGATCTTGCCGTTGCCGCGTACCGGCCCGTCGAGGCGCTGGAGGTTGCAGTTGACGACCCAGACGAGGTTGTCGAGCTGCTCACGGGCGGCGAGGGAGATGGAGCCCAACGTCTCGGGCTCGTCGACCTCGCCATCGCCGACGAAGCACCAGACCCGGCTCTCGGACGTGTCCTCGATGCGTCGGTCGTGGAGGTACCGGTTGAACCGGGCGTGGTAGATCGAGTTGATCGGACCGAGCCCCATCGACACGGTCGGGTACTCCCAGAAGTGCGGCATCAACCGTGGGTGGGGGTAGCTCGACAGGCCCTGCCCACCGACCTCCTGGCGGAAGTGGTCGAGCTGTCCCTCGTCGAGCCGGCGTTCGAGGTAGGCGCGCGCGTAGATGCCGGGTGCGGCGTGGCCCTGGATGTAGATGTGGTCGCCGGCGAGGCCGTCGTCCTTGCCGCGGAAGAAGTGGTTGAAGCCGACCTCGTAGAGCGAGGCCGACGAGGCGTAGGTCGACAGGTGGCCGCCGATGCCCTCGGCCTCGTGGTTGGCTCGGATCACCATGACCGCGGCGTTCCAGCGGATCATCGCCCGGATCCGGCGCTCGAGCTCCTCGTTGCCCGGGAACCACGGCTCGTGCTCGGGGTCGATGGTGTTGAGGTACGGGGTCGAGACGCTGGCGGGCACCCCGACCTGGAGCTCTCGGGCGCGGATCAACAGCTTCGACAAGAGGTAGCGAGCCCGGGTCGGACCGTGCGTCGCGACCACCGCGTCGAGCGACGACAACCACTCGTCGGTCTCGCCGGGGTCGATGTCCGGGAGCTGTTGGACGAAGCCGTCGATGATCATCGGGCAGTGGTTCCTTCGTGGTGGGGGATCACGCAGGTCGTGGTCAGGCTACCGAGCACTGCTCTGGCGGTGCTGTGTTGCCGGGCACCGCTCTGGCGGTGCTGTGCGAAGCTCCTGGGGTGACGACGGTCGTCTACACCGATGGTGCGTGCAGCGGGAACCCGGGCCCGGGCGGCTGGGCCTGGGTGCGCCCCGATGGTCCGTGGGCATCGGGTGCCGACGCGCACACGACGAACCAGCGCATGGAGATCACCGCCGCGTACGAGGCGGTGAAGGCCGCGACGGGTCCCGTCGAGGTCGTCTCGGACTCGACCTACGTCGTCAACTGCTTCCGCGACGCCTGGTGGGAGGGCTGGCTGCGACGGGGTTGGACGAACTCCCGCAAGGAACCGGTCGCCAACCGAGACCTGTGGGAGCCGTTCATCGAGCTGGTGCGAGCGCGCGGCGACGTGTCGTTCCGCTGGGTGAAGGGACACGCCGGCGATGCCATGAACGACGTCGCCGACCGCCTGGCGGTCGCAGCGGCGGCATCTCAGCGGTGCGACTCGGGTGCGGTGCACCCCGACGTCTCGAAGCTGCCCACCGACCCCACGGGCGCGGTGGGTGCGCCATCGGCCGGCGCGCGCCGGGATGCCCGACTGCCCGACCTGCCGATCGGCGAGCACGGTGTGGTCGTGCTCGGCCACAAGCCCACCGAGCTCGGCGGTTACGGGCCGAACCCGATCGCAACCCGCGTGGTCGCGGATCTCGTGGCGATCCTGTCGGCTCGGCGCGAGCTCGACCCCGATCTGATCGTCGTGTCGGGCCTGCGACTCGGTGCCGAGCAGCTCGGTGCCGAGGCAGCGCTCCAGGTGGGCCTCCCGCTCGTAGGCGTGCTCCCGTTCCCCGACCCCGACAAGCCGTGGCCGGCGGCGTCACGCCAACGGTTCCGCGAGCTGTGCGCCGCGGCCGCCGAGGTCGTCACCCTCGAGAGCAAGGTCCCAGCCAACAACCAGGGCGTCGCCGGTGCCCTGGCCCGGCGAGACGCGTGGCTCGCGCGCAACGTGGCGTCAGCGATCCTGGTGTGGGACCGCGAGTCCGATCAGCTCGCTCGGCTGGCGTCGAGCCTGGAGGACCACCTCGGCGAGGACGTGTGGTACGTGGAGCCGGTCAGCGATCGCCGCTGAGCCGGTAGACCTTCCCCAGCTCGGCAAACGCAGCGTTGATGGACGCCATGCGCTCGGCGGCGGCGTGAGCGGCCTCGCCATCGGCACCTGCCTTGTCGGGGTGGTGCTCCTTGGCGAGCTCGCGGTGGCGGGCTACCACCTCGTCCCACGTCGCATCGGAGTCAAGGCCGAGTGCGGCCCACGGCTCCAGGCCGCCGGCACGAGCGATGCGTGCGTCGTCGACGGCGAGGTTCTCGCTCTGCTCGCGGAGGAGGGCGTCGGGGTCGAAGGGTTCGGCCACCGCGTCGATGAGGTCGGGCTCGCGGGGCGGGTTGGTGTCCGTGGCACGGCGGCGCGGGTGGAGGTCGCCGGGTCGGGTCTTGCGCCACCGTCGGTTGATCACCCTGCTCGGCTCCGCCTGGCCCAGCCACCACGACGACTCGGGGTCGAGCGCGCCACCGTCGGCAGGTGCATCGGATCGGTCGGATCCGGGCGCCGCCTTGGTCCGACGGCCGATGTTCCACCTCTTGCCCATCGAGCCGAAGTGTAGGAGCGCGCGGCCGGAGCGGCTCTGGGTCGTCCGACCCGTTTCGTGGCCTACCGTGGCGCCATGAGGGTCGGGACCGACACCGGTGGCACGTTCACCGACGTCGTCGGCGCCGACGGTTCGGTTGCCAAGGTGCCGTCGACCCCTTCAGATCCGGGGGAGGCAGTCCGTGCCGGGTTGGCCCTGCTCGGAACCTCGGTGCCCGATGTGCTCGCCCACGGAACGACCGTGGCGACCAACGCGGTGTTGGAGCGCCGCCTGGCGACCGTGGCGCTGCTCACCTCGCCTGGCACCCGCGACGTCATCGAGATCGCTCGCCAGGACCGCCCGTCGCTCTACGACTCCGCCGTGCGACGTCCCGAGCCGTTGGTGCCGCGCGACCTGCGCTTCGAGGTCGCAGGGCGTCTCGACGCGGCAGGTGTCGAGGTCGAGCCGTTCGACGGGTCGCTGCCGGAGCTGCCGTCCGAGGTCGACGCGGTGGCGGTCGTCCTGCTGCACGCCGACTTGAACCCGGCGCACGAGCGGGCGGTCGCCGCGGCGTTGGCGGGCACCGGGCTCGATGTCTGCTGCTCGTCGGACGTGTCGCCCGAGATGCGCGAGTACGAGCGCACGGTCACCACCGTCGTCAACGCCGCGCTGCGGCCGCGGTGCCGCACCTACCTCCACGGCCTCGAAGGTGTGGCGGACCAGGTGGTGGTGATGACGTCCGCCGCTGGCTTGATGGACGCGGCCGATGCGGCGGAGCTGCCCGCGGCGATTCTGCTCTCGGGTCCTGCCGGGGGTGTGCGGGCCGCAGTCGAGGTCGCCGTTGCCAACGGGTTCCCGGATGCGGTCACGTTGGACATGGGTGGCACGAGCACCGACGTGGGCCTGGTGCTCGGCGGCCATCCCGCTCCCGCCGCCGAGCGCGAGGTGGGTGGGTTCACGGTGCGGTTCCCGTCGCTCGACGTCCTCACGATCGGCGCGGGCGGTGGTTCGATCGCGTCGATCGACACCGGCGGCGCGCTGGTCGTCGGGCCTCGCAGCGCCGGGGCCGAGCCAGGGCCGGCCTGCTACGGGCGTGGCGGCACCGAGCCGACGGTCACCGACGCGAACGTCGTCGCCGGCCGCATCACCGACGGGTCCGAGATGGGCGGGCTCGTGTTGCGGCGCGATCTGGCCCTCGCCGCACTGGAGCAGGCCGGCGTCACCGCTGACGGGGTGATCTCGGTGGTGAACGCCAACATGGAACGGGCGTTGCGGACGGCCACGATCGAGCGGGGCGTCGACCCGCGGGGCCTGGCGCTCGTCGCGTTCGGTGGGGCAGGCCCGCTGCACGCCTGCGAGCTCGCCGACTCGCTCGACATCTCGACCGTGCTCGTCCCGGCTCGGGCGGGCGTCCTTTCAGCCGTCGGGATCCTCACCGCGCCGGCGCGACGCGACCTCGTTCGGTCGTGGCCGACGCCGCGAGAGCACTCCGGGGTGGCAGCGGCGGCCGAGTCGCTCGGTCGGGAGGCTGCCGCGTTGGTCGGCGAGGGTGCGGTGGTGACCACGAGCGTCGACTGCCGGTACGAGGGCCAGAGCCACGAGATCACCGTGCCGACCGTCGACGACTTCGCCGCCGAGCACGAGCGTCGCAACGGCTACGCACGCCCGGGTGCCGTGGTCGAGGTGATCGCGCTGCGCGCCACCGCGGAGGTGCCGGCGTCGGTGTCGATGGCGGACCTGCCGGTGCCGTCACGCCTCGACGGGCCGGTCGACGGGCCGGCGACGATCGCCGAGGACGACTGCACGATCTGGGTCCCGTCTGGGTGGACCGCTGTCCAGGGCGTCGGCGGCGCGCTCGTGCTGCGTCAGTCGGCCGACCGCGGCGCGGCGGCCAGCGGCGATGAGGCCCGCGGCGATGAGACCCGCGGCGAGGCGGGCAGCGGCGAGGAGGGCACAGGGTGAGCCTCGATCCCGCTGCTTTACAGGTGCTGATCTCCCGCCTGACGGGCGTGGCCGAGGAGATGGGCGCGGTGCTGCGGCGGGCGGCGTTCAGCCCCAACATCAAGGAGCGTGCGGACTGCTCGGCGGCGTTGTTCGCGCCGAACGGCGACCTGCTGGTGCAGGCCGAGCACATCCCGGTGCACCTGGGATCGATGCCGGCGAGCGTGCGGGCCGTACTCGACGCGTTCGGTGGCGGCTTCGTGGCGGGCGAGCAGTTCGCGGTGAACGATCCGTTCGCGGGCGGCACGCACCTCAACGACATCACGCTGGTCGCGCCCTGCATCGTCGGTGGCCGGCTGATCGGGTTCGCCGCCAACCGCGCGCACCACGCCGACGTCGGGGGGTCGGCGCCGGGTTCGATCCCCGCGGATGCCACCGAGATCCAGCAAGAGGGGTTCCGCATCCCTCCGGTGCGCCTCGACGACGGGCTGCGGGCGCTGCTGCGCGCCAACTCGCGGACGCCCGACGAGCGGTCGGGCGACCTCGAGGCACAGGTCGGCGCGAACGTCCGTGGTGTGGCGCGGCTCGCCGACTTCGTCGACGCGCCGTTCCACGAGGTGACCGACTACGGCGAACGGCGGATGCGGGCAGCGCTGGCCGACCTCCCCGACGGGACGTGGGCGTTCGAGGACGTGATGGACTCCACCGGCGCAGGTGCAGGCCAGCGAGCATCGGCGCGCATCGTCGTCGCGGTGACCGTCGACGGCGAGGCGATCCGCTTCGACTTCACCGGCACCGATCCACAGTCGCGGGGCAACGTCAACGCGGTCGAGGCGGTCACCGTGTCGGCGGTCGCGTTCGCCCTGCGGGCTGCGCTCGACCCGACGATTCCGGCCAACGGTGGTTCGTTCCGCGCCGTCGAGGTGGTCGCGCCCGCGGGGACGATCGTGGCGGCGCGAGCCCCGGCGGCGGTGGGTGCCGGCAATGTCGAGGTGAGCCAGCGGGTCGCCGACGTGTGCCTCGGGGCGCTGGCCCAGGTGGTGCCGGACCGGGTGGGTGCGGCATCGCAGGGGACGATGAACAACGTCCTGATCGGCGGCGAGGGGTGGGTGTACTACGAGACGGTCGCCGGTGGCCAGGGCGGGGGGCCGGCGGGACCTGGCATGAGCGGCGTGCACACCGCGATGACCAACACAAGTCAAGTGCCTACCGATCAGCCCGGTCCCGGGACGCCCGGCATGTCGGGCATTCATACGTGCATGACGAATACGAAAAACACGCCGATCGAGGCGCTGGAGCGGGCGTTCCCGCTGCGAGTGCTTCGGCAGCGGTTGCGGCGGGGGAGCGGTGGCGCCGGCTCGGCTCCCGGCGGCGAGGGCATCGAGCGTGACCTCCAGGTGCTCACGGATGCCACCGTGTCGCTGATCACCGAGCGTCGGGTCTCGCAGCCGTGGGGACTCGCCGGCGGCGAGCCCGGGGCGGTGGGGGAGAACTGGCTGCTACCGGGCGGCGATGAGACCCGTGCGGAGCGCCTGCCCGACAAATGCACGATCCAGCTCAAGGCCGGCGACGTCCTTCGGATGCTGACGCCTGGAGGCGGGGGCTGGGGGCGCGTAGCAGGGAGCTGAGGGAGTCGGCACCAGGCTCAACCTGCGGTTCCAACCCGGTCCAACGCGTGTCCAGCAGGACGCCGCTCAGCCCCGCTCCACGTCAGCCAGTTGGCGGTCGCGCGAGATCGCGACCGGGGCTCGGCGTTGCGAATGCGCGACAATGTCCCGGTGCGAACACCCAGCCGCCGAGTTCGGCCGAAGCGCGTTGGCGTTCCCGATGGCGCAGACCTTGTAGAGGTGGCTGCGGCGTGCTCGTACGTCGGCTCAGCGGAGCACAAGACCTTTCCATCGTCCGCCGGGGTACCGCGAGCAGATGCCACGAAGTGCGATCCACAGCTCCACGGAGATTTCGATGAGCTGACCGCCTGGCTCCGCACAGCAATCGAGGACGGCAGGGTGAGCGAGGCCTGGTCCTCCGCAGGGTTCCCTCGATACGTATGGGTCGAGCGTGACGAGCGGTTCTACGAGGCGCGACTCGTCAATCCGGATCAGGGAACGTACAAGGGGTGGGAGATCAGCTCGGCCGAGCTCCCGAGGAAGCTGCGCGATGACTGACCACCTCCGACTCGAGATCGACTGGCTGGGTACGAGCAGCGCTGTTCGCAGTGCAGAGCTGCGCGCTACGTGGGCCCGGCTCACAATCAGCGTTGGCGATGACGTCGTCACCCTCGTTGAGGACTTGTCGAACATGAGCGTTCGCCGGTCGATCTACGTGTCGCTCTATCCCCTGGCTGAGTGGATCGCCACCAACTGGTGGCTCCTTCGATTCGATGGGCATGGATTCCGCCGCTTCGATGCTGAGCGGAGACACACGACGCTTGGCGCTGGCGACGGCTTCTTGTGGCCTGACCTTCGGATCGTGCCGGAAGGCGAGTTCACTGAGCTGTCCTGGTGGCCCGATCGGAGCCCACGGGTGGGGGCAGACTGTCGTTACCTCGGACAGGGGACGGCTGTTGTTCCATCCGCTCATGCTGCGCGGGAGCTGGCGGGTCTAGTCACCGCAGTCATCGAGCGACTCGACGAGGCGGGCTTGCACGAGACTCCTCTGCACAAGGAGTGGCGCGCGGCGATCGATCTCGACGAGGAGGAAGCAGAGTTCGCTGAGGCAGCAGCTCGACTGGGCCTCGATCCCTTCTCCGACGGCATCGACTTCGCCGAACTCATCGAGTCCGCGTTCACATCGCTCGAGCCTGGGATCCGTACCGATTTCCTGGACGCTGTGTCACCGGACGGCATCGAGGACTCTCTCGATTGGGTCAGCCGAGGCCTCCTCAACATTCCCGCTGGTGAGGATGGCCTTGACCTAGGTCGGATTCGGTCTCAGTTCGAGGTCCCGGCCGTGCTCGACGCCAAACCTCCGTGGGAGTGGGGATGGGAGTCAGCGAGGCAGGTACGGGGTGTCATGGGTGAGAGTCCCAGCGGTCCAATCCGAAGACTGCCGATCGGCCTCGTGGTTGACGAGATGGCTCGTAGACAAGGAATCGTCGGGATCGGCCGGGGCTCCGATTATGGGCTTGGCGTAATCATGAGCCGCAGCATGAATGAGGCATCGGGCCGGTTCCATCGCGCACGAGCCGTCTGGCATGCGCTGACCCACGATCCAGGGACGCCGTTTCTACTCACGTCCTCCAGTGCAACCTCTCAGCGGATCGGCCGCGCCTTCGCGGCCGAACTGCTAGTGCCGGCATCTGGGCTTGAGGAGTTCCTGGCGGGTGACTTCACGGCAGAAGCGATCGACGAAGCCGCCAACCACTTCCGCGCTCCGCTGGACGTGGTGCAGCATCAGGTCGAGAACCAGCTCGTGGCGTAGGCCGGCCTCGTCGACAAGCCGGTCACGGCGGCTGGCTACCCCGTAAGTTGTGAACGTGACGACGGCGGCTGGGACGCAGGCAGCGTGAGCGAGGACGACTACCTCCCGGCTGAAGCGCGGGCTCGGAAAGAGATCGACCGGCAGCTCGTCGCGTGCGGGTGGCTCGTGCAGGACCGGGCCGACATGAACCTCTACGCCGGGCCGGGCGTCGCTGTGCGGGAGTTCATCATGGCGACCGGTCACGGGCGGGCCGACTACCTGCTCTTCATCGACGGCAAGGCCGTCGGCGCAATCGAGGCGAAGCCATCGGGCACGCCGCTCGCCGGCGTCGAGCCGCAGTCGGCCAAGTACGCCGCCGGACTCCCATCCGAGCTGACGGCGCCGGTGTCGCCGCTGCCGTTCCTCTACGAGTCGACCGGCGACGAGACCATGTTCACCGACGGGTTCGATCCCGAGCCGCGGTCGCGGCCGGTCATGACCTTCCACCGGCCCGAGACCTTCGCTCGTTGGCTGCGCAACTGGATCGACGACATCGAGGGCGGATCGCTGCGCTCCCGCCTCGACCGGCTCGGCCCGGTCGGCCCGGAGGGCCTGCGACGGATCCAGGTCGATGCCATCAACCGCATCGAAGGGTCGATGGTCCACAACCACCCACGGGCCCTGGCCCAGATGGCGACGGGGTCGGGCAAGACGTTCATGGCCGCCAACCTCGCCTACCGGCTCGTGCAGACCGCCGGTGCGGAGCGGGTCCTGTTCCTCGTCGACCGGGCCAACCTCGGCCGGCAGACGCTTCGGGAGTTCCAGCAGTTCGCCACACCGCGCGACGGCCGGAAGTTCACCGACCTCTACAACGTCCAGCTCCTGACCTCGAACCGCATCGACCCCGCCGCCCGGGTGGTGATCACCACCGTGCAGCGCCTGTTCTCGATGCTGCGGGGCGAGGACGAGATGCCCGAGGACGTCGACGAGAAGTCCGGCGCCGAGATCGAGCCCGATCAGCCCGTCGAGGTGGTCTACAACCCGCAGATCCCTATCGAGACCTTCGATGTGGTGATCATCGACGAGTGCCACCGCTCGATCTACGGCGTGTGGCGCCAGGTCATCGAGTACTTCGACGCCTTCCTTGTCGGACTCACGGCCACGCCGGCCAAGCAGACCTTCGGGTTCTTCAACCAGAACCTCGTCGTCGAGTACGGCCACGCCGAGGCAGTAGCTGACGGCGTGAACGTCGACTTCGACGTGTATCGGATCCGCACCAAGATCAGTGAGCAGGGCTCGACCGTCGAGGCCGGGTTGGTCACCAAGTTCCGCGAGCGAGAGACCCGCAAGGTCCGGCTCGAGAAGCTCGACGAGGACGTCGTCTACGACGCCCGCCAGCTCGATCGCGATGTGGTGGCGCTCGACCAGATCCGCACCGTCATCCGCACCTTCCGGGACAACCTGTTCAAGCCGCTCGACGAGGGCGGGATCTTCCCCGGGCGCACCGAGGTGCCCAAGACGCTGATCTTCGCCAAGGACGACAGCCACGCCGACGACATCGTGCGGATCTGCCGGGAGGAGTTCGGACGGGGCAACGACTTCGCCGTGAAGATCACCTACCGCACCACCGGGACCAAGCCCGAGGATCTGCTCAACCAGTTCCGCAACAGCTTCAATCCTCGCATCGTCGTCACCGTCGACATGATCGCCACCGGCACCGACGTGAAGCCGATCGAGTGTGTGATGTTCATGCGCCAGGTCCGGTCCCGGAACTTCTTCGAGCAGATGAAGGGGCGGGGCGTGAGGGTCATTGATCCCAACGACCTCCAGGCCGTCTCCGCCGATGCCACGGCCAAGACCCACTTCGTGATCATCGACGCCGTCGGCGTCACTGAAGGCGAGTTCAACGACACCGCACCGCTCGAACGCCACAAGACCGAGTCGCTCAAGAAGCTCCTCGACCAGGTCGCCGCCGGCGTCCGTGACCCCGACGTCGTCTCGTCGATCGCCGGCCGCCTCGCCCGCCTCGACCGGGTCATCACGCCCGACGACCGCCAAGAGCTCGCTGCTGCCACCGACGGCATCGACCTGTCGGTCGTCGTAAGGATGCTCACCGACGCGGTCGACATCGACCGGGCATGGCAGAAGGCCGCCGAAACCACCGGTGGCGTGGACCCCACCGACGAGCAGGTCCACGAGGCCCGGGCTGAGCAGATCGAGACAGCGTGCCGGATCCTGGCCGAGCGCCCGGCGCTGCGGACGAAGCTGCTCGACGTGCGCCGCAGCTACACCCAGGTGCTCGACGAGACCTCGAAGGATGAGGTCATCGATGCTGGCTTCTCCCGTGACGCCACCGACCGGGCCCGGGCCACCATCGAGTCGTGGCAGGCGTTCGTCGACGAGCATCGCGACGATATCGACGCGCTTCAGATCCTCTACTCCCGTCCCTACGGCAAGCGGCTCACGCTGAAGGCGATCAAGGAGCTGGCCGCCACCATCGGGCGACCGCCGTACAACTGGACTCCCGAGCGGCTGTGGGCCGCGTACGAGGCGCTGGAGGCGTTGCGGGTCCGGGGATCGGCGGGCACGCAGTTCACCAACCTCATCTCGCTCGTGCGCAAGGCCATCGAACCGGACGGCGACCTCGTCGCCTATCCGCTCACCGTCGACGAGCGCTTCCAGGGCTGGCTCGCCCAGCAGGCCCAGGCGGGCACGACCTTCACCGACGAGCAGCTCACCTGGCTGACTCGGATCAAGGACCACCTGGCGACGTCGCTCGCGATTGCCCCGGATGACTTCGAACTCGAGCCCTTCGTCGGTCATGGCGGTTTCGGCCGCGCGAATAGTGCCTTCGACGGCCGCCTTGCCCAACTGCTCGATGAGCTGACCCAGGATCTGGTGGCGTGAGCGGGCTGCCGGAAGGGTGGGCCTGGTCCACGGTGGGCGAACTGGCGGAGTCGTCGCTTGGAAAGATGCTCGACGCGAAGCAGCAGACGGGCCTCCATCCGACCCCTTACCTTCGGAACGTCAACGTCCGATGGGGCGCGTTCGACCTGGACGACATCGCCGAGATGGACATCGCACCCCATGAGCTCGACCGAGTGCTCGCGATGGCGGGCGATGTGATCGCCTGCGAAGGGGGTGAGCCTGGTCGGGCAGCAGTGTGGCGGGGCGAACCGATCGCGCTCCAGAAGGCGCTTCACCGAATCCGCCCCGCTAACGGAGTGTCGCCCGACTACCTCGCGTACGCCCTGCAGGAGCAGGCGTCCACCCGCCAGCTCGATCGACTCTTCACGGGTACGACCATCAAGCATCTTCCGCAGGAGAAGCTTCGTGTCGTGCCGGTTGCGCTTGCGCCAACAGCGGAACAGCAGCGGATCGTCTCTGCGATCGAGGAGGCATTCTCGAAGCTCGACGCAGGCGAGGTCGGGCTCCGGAATGTCCGCCAGCTCCTCCGGCGCATGCGGGTCGCAGTTCTCGCTGCCGCCGTTACCGGCCGACTCGTCGCCCAGGATCCGGCTGACACTCCCGCCACCAAGCTTCTCGCTGACCAGGGCGTGATCCTGCAGGACGATCCGTCGATGCCAGAGGGATGGGCTCGGGCCACCGTCGGTGATCTCCTGGATGGGATCGAAGCCGGCAAGTCGTTCGCAACGCTCGGGCGACCCGCCGGAGCAGATGAGGTTGGCGTCATCAAAGTGAGCGCAATGACGTGGGGCGAGTTCCGGCCGGATGAGAACAAGGCGATCCCGGATAGCGCCGTGATCGATGAGCGGTGGAAGATTCGCGCTGGCGACCTCCTGTTCTCGCGAGCCAACACGAGCGAGTACGTCGGTGCATGCGTTCTCGTACCGCACGACTTCCCGCAGCTCATCCTGAGCGACAAGAGCCTTCGGCTCGTCCCTCATGCCGACGTAGATGCGGCTTGGCTGCTGGCCTTCTTGCGATCCCGCCCAGCGAGAGCTCAGATCGAGGTCCTCGCCACCGGGACCAAGGAGTCGATGCGCAACATCTCGCAGGCAAAGCTGCGTCAGGTCGAGGTTCCGGTGCCGCCGCCCGAGGAGCAGACCAGGATCGCTTCGGAGCTCGACCGGCAGATGTCGTTCATCGAGGCGTGCGTGCAATCCCTCGACGCCGGACTAGAGGTCTCGGCGGCGTTGCGCCGGTCGGTGCTCCGGGCCGCCTTCGAGGGGCGCCTTGTGCCACAGGACCCGACCGACGAGCCGGCGTCGGTCCTCCTCGAGCGGATCCGGGCCGAGCGTGCGGCGGCTCCGAAGCGGAAGAAGCGGCGGGCGAAGGCAACGGCATGATGGACAGTCACACCCGCCGGGTACCGTCGATCGGTCCCGTCGTCCGAGATGTCCGAGGAGGTGCGCAGCCGTGAGCGTCCGGGTCGAGGTTCGACCGAGCGTGCTCGAGTGGGCCCGTGCGCGCTCCGGCGTGGCGCCCGAGGATTGGGACCGTCGCTTCCCGCGCTTCGAGGCCTGGCTGACCGGCGACGCCGCGCCCACCCTCAAGCAGCTCGAGGACTTCGCCCGCAAGACCCACACGCCGGTCGGCTTCCTCTTCCTCGACGAGCCGCCGATCGAGCCGGTACCGATCCCGGACTTCAGGACGGTCGGCGATCGCCCGGTCGGCGACTACGAGGCCGTGTCTGCCGATCTGCTCGACGTGGTCTACACCTGCCAGGCCCGCCAGGAGTGGTACCGCGACCATCAGCTGCTCAACGGCGAGGATCCGATCGCCTTCGTCGGCACGGTGACCACGGCGACTCCGGTCGAGGCTGCCGCCGCAGCGATGGGCGAGGTGCTCGGGTGGAACGCCGACGCACGTGCAGAGTGCCGTACCTGGTCTGATGCGCTCACGCGCCTCCGGGAGAACGCGGAGGCCGCCGGTGTGCTGGTGATGATCAGCGGGATCGTCGGCTCCGACACGCATCGGAAGCTCCGACCGGAGGAGTTCCGTGGGTTCGCCCTCGCGGACGACTACGCCCCGCTGGTCTTCATCAACGGTGCTGATGGCAAGGCCGCCCAAGTCTTCACGATCGCTCACGAGCTGGCGCACCTCTGGCTCGGCGAGTCCGCCCTCTCCGATCTCGACCCCGCCGCAGTCCGAGACAACGTCATCGAGCGCTGGTGCAATCAAGTCGCCGCCGAGCTCCTCGTTCCGATGGAGGAGTTCCGAGCGCTGTTCGATCCGGGTTCCGACCTCCGAGCGCAGCTCGAACCGCTCGCCGCGCAGTTCCGGGTGAGCACCCAGGTCATCCTCGGTCGCATCCGTGAGGCCGGGCACCTGTCCTGGGACGGGTTCTTCGAGGAGCTGGCCGTCGAGCGAGATCGCATCGCGGCGATCACGAGCGAGGCGGGAGGTAGCGGCGGGAACTTCTACAACACCAAGCCGGTCCAGGTCAGCAAGCGGTTCGCTGCAGCCCTTGTCGCGAGTGCGTTCGAGGGGCAGACGACCTACCCCGTGGCGTTCAGGCTCCTGGGGCTGAAGAAGGCGTCGACGTTCGACAGCCTCGCAGAACACCTCGGGGTGGTGTGATGGCCTGGCTGCTCGACACCAACGTGTTCGTGAGCGCCAAGCGCGATCACTACGGCTTCGAGTTCTGCCCCGGCTTCTGGGAGTGGCTCGACCAAGCCAACGCCGCTGGCGTGGTGGCCAGCGTCGAGGCCGTGTACGACGAACTGGTCGACTATGGCGATCAGCTGAGCGACTGGGCCAAGGACCGCAGGGGCTTCTTCCTCCCGGTGACGGCCGCCGAGATCGCAGCCGTGCAGGCGGTGAACCGGTGGGCCATCGAGTCCGACTACGACGCGGCCGCCAAGACCGAGTTCGCCGCTGCGGCCGACTCGTTCCTCGTCGCGCAGGCGCTGGCCGGTGGCCACGCCGTGGTCACCCACGAGGTCGTCAAGGACACGCGCAAGAAGATCCAGATTCCGAACGCTGCCGCTGCGCTCGGCGTGCCCTGCCACCTGCCGTGGCACATGCTGCGGGCCGAGCTGCCCCAGTTCGTTCTCGGAGGAGTCGCCTGATGGCCGCCAACTCGCACCAGCTCGTGCAGAAGCTGTGGAACTTCTGCAACGTACTGCGCGACGACGGCGTGTCGACCATCGAGTACGTCGAGCAGCTCACCTACCTGCTGTTCCTCAAGATGGCCGAGGAGCGCAAGCAGGCGGGGCTCGGCGAGGTCGTGCCGTACGGGTACGACTGGCAATCCCTGCTCGACCGGGACGGCGACGAGCTCGAGGTGCACTACCGACATCTCCTCGAGACGCTCGGCCGCAGTCCCGGCACGCTCGGCACGATCTTCCGCAAAGCACAGAACCGCATCCAGGACCCGGCCAAGCTCCGCCGCCTGATCGTCAACCTCATCAACGAGGAGACGTGGACCGCCGTCGATGCCGATCTCAAGGGCGACGCCTACGAGGGCCTGCTCCAGAAGGGCGCCGAGGACACCAAGTCCGGCGCCGGCCAGTACTTCACGCCCCGGGCGCTGACGAGGGCGATGATCGAATGTCTGCAGCCCCAGCCCGGCGAGACCGTCGCCGATCCTGCCTGCGGCACCGGTGGGTTCCTGCTGGCAGCTCACGAGTGGGTCGTCGACCACCACATCGACGAGATGGACGCCGACGAGAAGCGGTTCCTTCGGGACGAGGCTGTGCACGGGTGGGAGATCGTCGACGGCACTGCGCGCCTGTGCGCCATGAACCTGCTGCTGCACGGCATCGGCACGCCAGCAGGCGAGAGCCTGATCACGGTTGCCGATGCGCTGCGTGCCGATCCGGGCGTGCGCGTCGACGTGATCGCCGCGA
This sequence comes from uncultured Iamiaceae bacterium, assembly GCA_964494405.1. Classification (GTDB taxonomy): domain Bacteria; phylum Actinomycetota; class Acidimicrobiia; order Acidimicrobiales; family SKKL01; genus Actinomarinicola. Next base: position 8,793 of record CAZBTQ010000018.1, on the reverse strand, counting down.
ACCCTCCGTTCGGGCGCAAGTCGTCGATGACGATGGTGAACGAGGCCGGCGAGGTCGAGCGTGAGGATCTGGTCGTCGTGCGCGATGACTTCTGGGCATCGACGTCGAACAAGCAGCTCAACTTCCTCCAGCACATCAAGACGATGCTGAAGATCACCGGCCGGGCCGCCGTGGTGCTACCCGACAACGTGCTCTTCGAGGCCGGGGCAGGGGAGACCATTCGCCGTCGCCTCCTGGCCGAGTGCGATCTCCACACGATCCTGCGCCTACCCACCGGCATCTTCTACGCCCAGGGGGTGAAGGCCAACGTTGTGTTCTTCGACCGCAAGCCTGCCGCCGCTGACCCGTGGACGAAAGAGACGTGGGTCTACGACCTGCGCACGAACAAGCACTTCACACTGAAGACGAACCCGCTGCGAGAGGCCGACCTCGCCGAGTTCGTCGACGGCTTCTGTCCCGACGACCGGTCGAAGCGAGTCGAGTCCGAGCGCTTCCGCCGGTTCACCTACGACGAGCTGGTCGCACGGGACAAGGCCAACCTCGACATCACCTGGCTGCGGGACGAGTCCCTCGACGACGCCAGCACCCTCCCGGCCCCGGGTGTGCTCGCCGCCGAGATCGTTGAGGAGCTCGAAGCCGCCCTCGCCCAGTTCTCCGAGCTGGCGGCCAGCCTTCCTACCGAAGGCGATTGAGCACCACGGCGGTACTCAGACTGCTATGTGTCCGGCCAGGTCGAGCACGCCAGTTCGGCCAGTTCCCGGGTACGTGTAGCGATGCTCCGCGCCTTCCAGGTCCGCTTCAGGGCGAGCTTCCGTGTCAGTTCGAAGGACGACTCCCGGTAGATCGGCCGCTTCTCCTCGAAGGGCTTGCTTCCCGCCGAGTGGTTCAGACGCTTCTCGAGTAGAGCGAGGTTCCCGAGCGTGTTCACGATGGCGGATTCGTCGCTACCGGCGTCCGTCCGCGACTCGGGCCAGATGTGCTCAATCGTGATCGAGCGTGAGTACCACTCGATGGGCTTCTCCGGGCGATGCATGCGCCGGTCGTCGGCCTTCTCGAGCATGGCGAGGAGGTACTTCGCTCGCGACGAGGAGATGTCGCCGTAGGAGGCAAAGGCCGCCCGGAACTCGTCATCCGTCGGCATCAGTCGATCGAGGTGTGCCCGGACGTCAGGCTGGTTCTTGGCCGAACCGTTCGAGATCGCACGCGCGGTCTCACCGTAGGTCTCATCGGCGACACCACCGCCGAGCCGCCCGGCGAACAATCCGCGTACGGACCAGGCAGCGACCTTGTTCAGGAGGCGCGCTGCGTCCTTGACGTCCCACTTCTCAAAGGCTGCGAGCAACACCGGCATGCTCGCTTCGAGGCCGAACCGCCGGTAGGCGTAGAGCGCGTCGCGAACATCGATCGTCAGGTCGGCCCAGTAGGAGTGCTCGGGATCTCGAAGAGCCAGGTAGACCGACTGGGCGCGCGTGAGTCGTTCCACGTAGCTCTTGGCGGCACTGGCCTTGCCTTCGACCTCTCCCTGGATAGCTCTGTAGAGCTTGCGGGCGGACACTGATCCGTGGCGTGACGCGAAGTCGTGGCGGATGAACTTGACCAGGTCCTCCGGGCGATCGAAGTTCGCCTCGAGCTGCGCCCACCGCTCTTCGACGAATCGGAAGTAGTCCTTCGACGAGCTGAATAGGTAGTTCTTCAGCAGGTCAGCCGTGGTCAGATCAGCGCCGCGGTCGTTGAGCGTCTCGAAGATTACGTACGCCTCGGGCAGGTCCGTCGCTTCCGCGACGAGAACTTGAACCCTTGTCTCAAGCTGGTGCGAGAGAAGGATGAGCCGTTCGTGGTCCTCTGCAGCTGGCGCGAGCTCCCGGAGATGGTCCGCGCAGACTTGGTAGCTCTGTAGGAGAGGGTTGGCCGCGGGCAGGTCGTGGTCACGGTCGAGCAACGCCTGGTAGCTCGAGAGATCGTTCGGGCTCAGAATCAGGCGTTCAACGATGGCATCCAGTGCGAGCACGTAACCCCGAAGGAACCGCTTCTCGACCTCCTCAGCCTGTCGATCTCGTCCAAGGTCCTGAAGTCGGTCCCGGATCGCAATGAACAGAAGCGCGGTGGTGGCAAGGCGCTGCTGTCCATCCACGATCTGTCGCCGTCCTCCCTCCTTGTCGGGGCGGGCGAACACCACCGTTCCCATGAAGTAGTCGACGTCCTTCGTGCGTGCGGTCGCTAGATCAGCGAGGAACTCCTCGACGTTTCCGATGTCCCAGGCGTAGCTGCGCTGGAAACGCGGCACCTCGAGCAGGTGGTCCGCGAGCAGGTGCCCGAGCTGGTCGTGTCCGAACTGAGTCTGGTCTGCCATCGGGGATCCTCGAACCGCCTTCCGCCGGTGTCCCTTGGGATCGTACGGTCCTCAGCCCTGCGGCCATGGGATTGCAGACTCCCTCAGTTCGCGATGTCCGCTCCGACGATCGCTGAGCGGAGCCCGTTGCTGGATCACCGGTTCCGCCGACCGCCGCCATGACACCGAGGAGCGATCGCCTCTTGAGCGAGCGTCTCGCGTCACGTCAACCCGCTCGACTGCGGCCGCCCGAACCACCGATCCCCCTCCAGCCCCAGTTCTATCCTCGAACTTGCCCTCCACACAGGTGCACCGGATGGTGCCGGTGCCGTGTCCCGGTCGGCGGTGACCTCGACCGGGACGCTCCTCCCGGTCCGGGACGGTTGTCCCGGTCGTGTCCCGGGACGATCCCGGTGACGAATCACGCGAGATCCGGCCTGCTGATCGGCCTAGTGGGTTGTGATCAGCATCGCGAGGCTCGCTGCCAACCCCGACACGGCGATCTATTACCTCGAGGCCATCGCCAACGACCGGGACGACTACTACGTCGCCTCTGGTGAGGTGCCCGGCCGGTGGCTCGGGTCGGGGAGCGCTCTCCTCGGCCTGGAGGGCGAGGTGACGCCCGAGGACCTCCGGGCGATCCTCGACGGGCTGGACCCTCGCACCGGCCACGCCCTCGTCGGCTACCGGAAGAACTCCGGGTTCGACCTCACGCTCTCGGCTCCCAAGTCCGTGTCGCTTCTCTGGGGACTCGGCGACCGAGCCACGACCCAGCAGGTCGTCGCCGCGCACGACCAGGCTGTGCTCGCTGCCCTCGGCTACCTGGAGGACGCGGCCTGCACGGTCCGACGCGGCAAGGCCGGGAGCACTCACCATCGGGCCGACGGTCTCGTCGTCGCCGCCTTCCGGCACCGTACGAGCCGGGAGAGTGATCCGCAGCTCCACACCCACCTCGTCACCGCCAACATGGCGCTCGGCCCGGACGGGCGCTGGACGGCGCTGCACTCGGCGGACATCTGGCACCACTCCCGCACCGCTGGGTTCATCTACCAGTCGGTTCTCCGCCACGAGGTCGCCCAGCGGCTGAACGTCGCCTTCGAGCCCGAGAAGCCGGGCATCGGGGAAGTCGTCGGCATCCCGAAGCCGGTCCGCAGAAGGTTCAGTCGCCGTCGTATCCAGATCGAGGCGGCGATGGCCGAGCACGGCGTGCGCACCGCGCACGGCGCACAGATCGCGACCCTCGACACCCGCCCGGCGAAGCCGACGCCGGTCTCCGAGGACGAGCTCCGGGCGGCGTGGCGAGATCACGCCGATGCCATCGGGTTCGATCTCCGCCAGGTCCCGAGGCAGCGTCGGCACCCACTCCCGCCCGACGACCAAGCGATCGGCCGCCACCTCACGAAGCGGGACGCCACGTTCGACCGGCTCCGGGTGCTCCAGGCGGTGGCCGAGACCGCCACGCAGGGGCTCCCGTTCGAACAGATCGTCGCGAGGGCCGACGCCTTCCTCGCCGGCCCCGAGGTCGTCGAGGTGACAGCGACACGATGGACGACACCCGAGATGCTCGCCATCGAGGCCGACGCCATCGACCGGGCAATCACCGGCCCGCCGACGGCCGCGGTGAATCGGGAGCTTGTCGACGCGGCCATCGCCGGGCGGCCATCGATCAGTCGAGAGCAGGCCGACGCCGTCAGCTCCATCACGACGACGAGTGCTTCGGTTGCGGTGCTGGTCGGTCACGCCGGTACGGGCAAGACGTTCGCCCTCGACGCCGCGGGGGAGGCATGGCACAACGCGGGGCTGCGGCCGACCGGCGTCGCACTTGCCGGGCGGGCCGCCGCCGAACTGCAAGCCGGATCCGGCATCGCGTCGCAGACGGTCGCCTCGTTCCTGAAGGAGCTCGACGAGGGACGCCGGCTCACCGATCGGGACGTGCTCCTGTGCGATGAAGCGGGAATGGTCGGGACGCGTGATCTCCACCGACTGCTGGTGGCGACGACCGGTGCGGGAGCGAAGCTGGTGCTCGTCGGCGATCACAAGCAGCTCGCAGAGATCGAGGCTGGCGGGCTCTTCGCTGGCCTCGCCCGCGTCCTCGGCGCGGCGGAGCTGACCGAGAACCGTCGACTTCAGGTGCCCGCGCAAGCGGCAACGGCGCTGGCGCTGCGCAACGGCGATGTCGACCGAGCGCTTCTGCGGCTCCACCGCACGGGCGGGATGACCGTCGGCGAGAACGCCGACCGGCTGAGGTCGACGCTGGCGGAGGACTGGTTCCTCGAGCATAACGACGGCAAGCACGCGGTCATCCTCGCCCTTCGTCGATCAGACGTCGACGAGCTGAACTTCCGGGTTCGTCGCCTGCTCCATCGGAATGGCCAGCTCGGTGACCGGGTGATCGCGACGCATGACGCCGACTTCTGCGTGGGCGACCGGGTGCTGGCGCTCCGCAACGATCGCCGCATCGGCGTAATGAACGGGACGCAGGGCACGATCGCCGGCATGCAGGAGGGCAACCTCTTGGTCGATACCCACGACGGCCGCAGGTTGGAGATCCCCGCCCGCTACGCCGCCGAGGGACACCTGACGCACGGCTATGCCATGACGGCCCACAAGGCCCAGGGCATGACGTGCGACGTGTCGCTCGTGCTGGGGGACGACTCGCTCTACGCCGAAGCCGGCTACACGTCGATCACCCGCGGCCGGTTCCGCAACCACGTCTACGTCGTCGCCGGCCACGATCCCGACGACCCCGTCGCCGAGGTCCGCCGAGCCCTCGACCGCAGCGCCGCCAAACAGACGGCCATCGAGCAGATGGGGCTGGGGCTGTGAAGGAGGTCGAGGACGGCCACCTTCTTCAGACCCGCGCTATCCGGTTGGCATCCGGGCAGTCCCAGTCTCTCGTCGATCGGCAGGTGCTCGCCCGCATCGTGGATGTCCTAGCCGGAAGCCGGACCATGGTTAGGTACAAGGAGTCTGATGCGGACGGCGCCACGGGTTGAGCTTGCTCTGAAGCCCCTGATTCCGAACGGCCTCTACAGCAGCCCGATCGACGCTGGCGAGATGTGCTGGCCTGAGTCGACGGATCGTCCGCCGCCGTAGTTGACCATCGCCCCCAAGTCGATCGGCCTGTCTGCCGATGCAAGCTTGCGGACGTGTTCGGCGATCTTGGTTGCGTCGACCACCCAGACGCGTCGGGACCCGCCCGCCAAGACGCACGGGCAACGCTCGTTGTGGCTCTCGAGCATGATGTCGTCCCACTTCTCCATGACGGTCTCTGTGAGGCCAGCCTTGATCGCAGCCTCGACGGCTGCCGCGTCCGTCGGATGGGTCATGCCGGAGAAGGCGTCGCCGATGCGCACCCACCATTCGCTCACCTCCGTCGGCCCTCTACCCCCATTCGTGACCTCGACGAGCAGAACGGGATTGGCCTCGGCGGGAGGGCTGGTCAGGTCGAACGACTCGATCGGTACGGGCGCGATTCCGTTGTCGGGGTATCGCCAGCCACCCTTGAGCAGAACCCGCACCTGCGCTCCGGACTTCCGCCACTCGTAGATCCGCCAAGCGAAGCCCGCCACAGCCAGGGTGAAACCCGCGACGGCGATCGCGAACGTCCACCACTCAAATGCTGTGGGTCCGCCGGTCTGCACGACACCAGTCTGCCCGCCTACGGCTGCCTCGGCGGAACGGCCAACCGGCGCGCCTTCTAGGCTGCTCGCATGGCCGGCGAACTCGTCTTTACCGTGGCTGACGCGCTCGCGACGCCTGCGTCGCAGATAACCCTGGCGGACGCTGGGTTCAAGGAACGTCAGCACCTGCAGGAGTGGGTCATCAGCCACCCTGAGGTGCTCGGTGAGGGCGTGATGATCGTGACCTTCGAGATGGGACGCTGGCTGGGAGGCGGCGCGCCCGTCGCCGACCGTCTCGACGTGCTGGGTCTCGATCTATCCGGTCAGCTGGTCGTTGTCGAGCTCAAACGCGATCAAGCGCCGGATACCACCGAGATGCAGGCCATCAAGTACGCGGCGTTCGCATCCCAGTACACCGTCGAGCTCCTGGCGCAGCACCATGCGAAGTACCTGTCGGAGAAGACCGGATCGACGGTATCTCCCGAGGATGCCGAAGCCCTGCTCTTGGCGCACGCTGAGGACCTGAGCGACGAGTCGGTCCAAGAACCGAGGATCGTGCTGATCGCCGGGGGGTTTCCACCTGTCGTGACCGCGTCGGCGCTCTATCTCCGGCGGGTCGGCCTCGACATCACGCTCATCGGGTACCAGGCGTACAAGACGGCCTCCGATGAGATCGTTCTCACCGTTTCTCAGCTGATCCCGCTGCCAGACGAGGAGGAGTTCACGGTTGTCCCCCGACCGGTAGAGCGCCGCAGGGAAGCTCAACGGAAGCGCCGAGATACGAAGACCGTCACCCGTATCGCGCAGGCCGGAGTGTTCGAGGACGGACGGCCACTTCGTATCGTCCCGCCAGGTGGCGGCGAGTACCACGATGCAATCAGGGAGTGGATCGACGAGGATCCGACCCGGGGCAAGGCGGAGTGGCGCAATGACCCGACCCGTCCGATCGTGTGGGCCGTTGATGGGGAGACCTACACGCCCAACAGTCTCGTGGGGACGATTTACGGCGCAGTGCACGACTCGGTACCCAAGGGCATCCGCGCACCGGCCTGGATTCAGACTGAGGAGGGAGCATCCTTGGTCGAGGTCGCCGCGGACATCGACGATGACGACGCTCCGGGCGACGACGTGGGTCAAGGGCCAGCAGACCCGCCACCAGTCGCAGTCGCAGCCGTGGGCCCACTCCCAGAGGCCGGAGTTGCCGTGTCCCCGTCCTCGCTGTGACCGAAGGCCTGGCCGTCAGCTCATGCCACGAGAGCGATATCGAGGCGATCTGGATCGAAGCTCCTACCACGGCTGGTGGCTGGGCATACGACGATCGCCTTGACAACGAGCTCGATCAGGATGCGTCGGTAGTCGATGCCAGACGCGTCCCACGTCGCTACCAGCTCCTCGAAGGTCGAGGGGATCGCCGGCATCGATGCCGAGCCTCCGGCCCGATCGGCCTCGGCGGCTCGAATCTGGTCGTCGAGCTTCGCCTGGCGCGATCGGAAGGTCGCACGGTCGATGTCGCCCTCGGTGTAGAGGTCGATGAGGCGCTCTCGTCGGATCTGAAGGTCGGCCAGCGCGTCGGATGTCGATCCCGACGTGGTCACCGGCGCCAACTCGGCCATGGCCGCCCGCGTCACCGGGTCAGCGAGCATCCCGCAGATGAGGTCCCGCACGTACGCCTCGAGCCCGTTCGCCTGGATGCGGATGCCGCCGCAGCCGCCCATGCCCGGACCCTTCCGGCACGCGTACGACCGGCCGCCGTTCTCCCGGGTGAGCGACCGCAGAGGCCCGCCGCATTTGCCGCAGACGAGGAAGCCGACGAGCGGGTACGTCCGGCCCTTTCGCGGCTTCGACTTCCGCGGCGCCAAGGCAGCCAGCAGCGCATCGTGGCGGTCCTCGTCGATGATCCGCTTCCACTGGCCCTCGCCGACGACCTTCCCTCGGTGCGTCCGGAAGCCGGCGATGCGCGGCGAGGTGAGGATGGAGGTCAGCGTCTGGACCGTCCACGCCTTGCCGGTCACCGTCGGCACGCCGGCCTGGTTCCAGTCGGTGCAGATGCTCCACACGGACTCGCCGGCGAGCACGCGATCTGCCGCCTCCTCGATCCGATCGACTTCGTCCCGGACGTGCTCGCTCATGTCTCGCGAATACCCGTACGGCCGACGCCCGCCGATCCGCGGCACGCCCTCCTTCGCCTCCCGGGCGCGCACGGCCTGCATCCGGTCGGACGTCTTCTTGGACTCCTCTCGGTCCATCGCCGAGCGGATGCCGATCTCGAACTCGCTCACCCAACCGTCGGTCGTGGCGACGGCCCGGTCGGGATCACGCCCCGCTTCCTCGAAGGCGTCGACCAACGGCGCCCAGCCAGGTCCACCGCCACGCGAGAGCCGGTCGGTCTTGTAGGCGACCACGCAGTCGACCTCGCCCCGGCGGATCAGGTCGAGCAGCTCGCCGAACTTCGGGCGGTTCCGGCCTCGCTTGCTGTAGCCCGACGTCGACGGCGCCTCGACCAGTTCGACCACCACATCGAGCTTCAACCGTGCCGCGGCCTCGCGGCACGCCTCGACCTGGACATCGAGCGACGCAGATCCCTCCCGCGTGATCGACTGCCGCGCGTAGATCGCGGCTCGACCCCGAAGAGCCGTCGCCGGGGACCGGCGATCCGAGCGCGCGCGAGGAGAGGCAGCCATGATCAACGAGGGCGAGATCTCGACGGCGCGATCGCGCCATCCAATGCACTAGGCCGCTCAGCGAGCGGGATCTCTCATCACTCGGTAGCCAAAGCTACGAAGTTCACCAACACGAAGAACACGCCGATCGAGGCGCTGGAGCGGGCGTTCCCGATGCGAG
>CAZBTQ010000017.1:20809-29895 GCA_964494405.1 uncultured Iamiaceae bacterium | reverse complement strand
CCCGTCCTGTTGGACGAGACCGGTCTGCCCACCCGCTACTACCTGCCGGCCGACGACGTGCGCGCCGACCTGTTCCGCGAGACGACGTTCCACACGACCTGCCCGTTCAAGGGGGAGGCCTCCTACTGGTCCGCCGAGATCGACGGCACCAGCCACGACGGCGTCGTGTGGGCCTACCTCACCCCGATCGAGGGCCAGGAGGCCATCGCCGGGTTGTGGTCGTTCTACCCCGACCGCGCCGAGATCCTCGTCGATGGGGAGCGGATCTGATCTGGATGCGAACGTCGTGAGCCCGCCCGACGGCCGTACCCGACCGTGGTGGATCAACCAGCGTCCGCGGCCTCGGCTCGTTCCAGATGCGCCCGGATCGCGGCGAGCCACGCCTCTGGCCGGTCCTCCTGGGGGCAGTGCGCGGCGCCGTCGATGACGACGAGCTCGGCACTCGGGATCGCGGACGCGAACACCTCGGCTGGCGCGCGGAAGGTCTGATCGAGCTCGCCGACGACCACCGTGGTGGGTCGGGGAGTCGCCGCGACCGCGTCGATCACGGGGTTGAACGAGGCGAGCGCGGCCGACAGCGAGACGTATGCCTCGACGTCCATCTCGCAGAGCTTGTGGTGGTTGCGGGCCGCGATGCGCTCGCGGTCGGCTTCGGGCGCCACTGAGTAGCCGGCGGTCATCTCGGCCATCGCGTCGGCGACCGCCCGCATGCCCTGAGTGCGGCCCAGCTCGGCGTTGCGATCGATCCACTCGCGCGGGATCTGCATGGGGTTCGGTGAGGTGTCCATCAGCACGAGCGACGCGACGCGTGCGGGCTGGTCGACCGCCATGCACTGCACGACGAACCCGCCCATGGAGTGGCCGAGCAGGTGAAAGCGGTCGATGCCAAGGGTCTCGAGCGCACGCCAGGCGTCGTCGGTCAACTGTTCGATCGTGTAGCTCGCCGGGTCACCGGTGTTGGTGGAGTCGTTGTGGCCCCGGTGGTCCCAGGCGACGACGCGCCGATCGGTAGCGAGGTCGTCGATGACGTCGGCGAAGTCGACGCGACCCCCGGTGAAGCCGTGGACGAGCACGAGCGGAGTGGCATCGCTGGCCCGGTCGCCTCGGTCATCGACCGCCAAGGACACATCGCCGAGGTCGAGGGTGCGGTCTGGTGTGGTCACGACGCGGACGGTACTCGTCATCGATGTGGAGGTTGCAAACGACCGATCACGATATATCGTTAGCTCAGTTCCCGGTGTTCCATGCCGGGGCGAAGACGACACAGGAGTCGCACATGATGAACGAACGAGAGGGTCGATCCCAGAGGCCAGATGAGCCGGGATCCGACCGCGAGGACAGTCGGGGACGTGGGCCGCGCGGGCGCGGCCGAGGCGGACACGGTGCGCCGCGCGGCGACCGCAGCCAACGAGGGGAGCGGGCACGCGGCGGCGGCGTCGGACCGCCTCGCGGCGCCGGAGGGAGTCGGGGACGGTCGCGCATGCGACGGGGCGACGTGCGTGCTGCGCTGCTCGTCGCGCTGCTCGAGGGGCCGGCCAACGGCTACGAGCTGATCCAACGCTTGGAATCGCGCACCGAGGGTCGTTGGCGTCCGAGCCCCGGGTCGGTGTACCCGCTGTTGCAGATGCTCGCCGACGAGGGGCTGGTGACCGCCGGTGACCGCGACGGCAAGAAGGTGCACGAGCTCACCGCGGAGGGACGCGCCCGAGCCGACGAGCGGGCGGCGAGCGGCGACCTGCCGTGGGAGGCCGTGAGGGCCGCCGGCGACGGAGGGCTCCGCACCGCGACGCGCGACCTGCACCGAGCCGCCAAGGAGGTGGCCCTGTCGGGCTCGCCCGAGGCCGTCGCCCGAGCCGTGGAGGTCGTGAACGAGGCTCGCCGCTCGCTCTACGCGCTGCTCGCCGAGTCCTAGGACCAGACCGGACGCGGGAGGACCCCGGCCGATGTGGCCGGGGTCCTCCGTTGTTCAGATGGTTGCCGGAACTACTCGGCGATGAACACCTGGCTGAACCGGGCGACCGAGCCCGGGGTGCCGGTGCCGGGGCTGCCCGAGGGCAGCGTCCAGTCCTTGACACCGTGGATGGCTGCGCGGTATCCGACCATGGTCGGCGTCGGCGACGACCAGAGGATCGGCACCTCTTCACCCGAGATCACTCCGATGGCCTCCACCGCAGCGTAGCGGGCGGCGAAGTCGGCGTTGGTCTTGAGGATGACGAGCTGCTCGTCGATCTCGGGGTTGGTGTAGTTGGTGAAGTTGCCGGGCGTGGTTGCGACAGGGCCGAAGAAGCTCTGGAGCGACGAGAGCGGGTCGCCGTCGCCGCCGCCGGCACGCCAGCAGTTGATGATGAAGTTTCCGCGGTAGGCAGGGGTGGTGTCCTGGCTGCCGACGGCGTTCTGGATGTGCGCGGCCTGCTCGACCTGGTTGAGGTTCACCGTCACGCCCGCCTCGCCCCACAGCGCCTGCTGGAGCTGGGAGACCTGGATGAGGCTCGGGTCACCAGGGCAGTTGTAGTCGACGACCACGTCCTCGCCGGGCGCCTTGCCGTCGGAGCGGTCGGAGTCGTTCTTGTACTCCTCGATGAGTGCGCTGGCCGCGTCGATGTCGCGGCCATCGGCTGCCACGTAGGCCGCCGCGGCGACCTCGGAGTACCACGGGCTGTCCACGCTGAAGAAGCCGGTGCTCGGCTCGGTGAGGCCGTCGTCGCCGAGGACCTCCTGGACCTGGTACGAGTCGCTGGCGAGGGCGAGGGCCTGACGCACACGGAGGTCGTCGAGCGGAGGCTCGAGCACGTTGAGGATCGCGGAGCCCGAGGTGTTGCCGACGTGGAGACTGCCTTCGAAGTCGCCGGTCTCCATCAGCTCCTGGATCTGCTTCACGTTGTTGCCGCGAAGCGTCTGCATCATGTCGACGTCGCCCGACCGGAGGCTGGCCACGCGGCTGTCCTCGTCGGTGATGGGACGGAACGTGATGCCGTCGAGGTATGGCAGCTGGTTGCCGTCGGCATCGGTCTGCCAGTAGTTGTCGTTGCGCACGAGGACGGCCTCGCTGTCACGGACCCACGACTCCATGACGAACGGGCCGGTGCCGATCGGGTGGTTGGTGAAGCCTTCGGGGTCGGCCTCGTAGGCGGTGGGCGAGACGGGCCAGCCCGCTTCGCCGCGCAAGATGTCGGGGAACGCCGCGTTGGCCTCCGAGAGCGTGTACTTCACGGTCAGGTCGTCGACCTTCTCGATGCCGGTGACGCTGGCCTGGGTGAGCGTGCCCTTGGTCTGGCAGGTGTCGCAGTTGTGGAGGGTCGTGAAGTTCCACACGAGTGCGTCGGCGTCGAGCGGGGTGTCATCGGCGAACATGACGCCGTCTCGCAGCGTCAACGTCCACTCGGTGAGCTCATCGTTCGGCTGGAGGTCCTCGGCGAGGAACGGCTCGAACTCGCCCTCCTGGTTGAGCGCGATCAGCGGGTCGTAGATGGCCCCGATGATCATCAGACCGGAGTTGGCGACCTGGGCCGGGCCCGGGGTCCAGTTGTTCGATTCGGCCTCGAGTCCGACGACGATCGTGCCGCCGTAGACCGGTGTGACCTCTTCCTCTTCGTCGTCGGCGGGTGCGGTGGTCTCGGACGACTGATCGTCGCCGTCGTCACCGTCGTCGCTGTCGTCACCACAGGCTGCCGCGAGGAGCCCGAACACGGCGAGGATGGCGAGGATCCGCCACAACGCCCCACGTGAACGCGTCATCTGTACTTCCCCCAGGGTTGGTCGTCGCCGGTTCCTGTGACCGGCGTCACGCACGATAGGGCAGATCGCGACCCCGTGTACACGCGGGGCGCATTCGACGATCAGCGGGGCTCGACGGCGACGACGCCACGCAGGGCGCGCGGGGTGCGGGAACGGGGTTCATCCCAGTGCCAGTCGGCCACAGAGAGTCGATGTCGGCGCCACGATGTCGCCAGCTGGTCGGCCGCGGGGGCCCCTCCGATGACCATCGCGACACGCAGCGCGGTGGCGCGGAAGCGCGCGCCGTGGGCCACCTCGGCTGTGGGAGGGGCAGGCCAGGTGAGGCGGCCGGTGAGGTGGTGCGAGAGCTCGTGGCCGACCGTGACGCCGGTGCGTCCCGCAGGGCAGATGCGGATCTCGCTGCCGTCGGCACACGACGTCCGAGCGTCGTCGCGGGTCCTGACCAGGAGGGGTGGGATGACGCCGAGGCCGATCCACCACGGGTCGGAGGTCACCGCGGCGACGAGGACCTCGACCTCGGTCCACGCGAGCAACTCGTCCATGGTGGTGCCGCCGAACGCAGACTCCTCGGCGTCGTAGACCGCCTGTCGGTCTCGGTCGACGAGCGGGTCGGGCGTCACCTGCCGAGTGCCGCCCGAGCCCCGTCGACCGCGCGACCGCCGAGGTCGGCTCGCTCGCCCGCCGACGCGCCGCGGTCGATGCCGGCGGCGCTCACCGGGGCGGCGGACCCCAAGCGGTGGAGCCGTCCGTACGTGTCGGCGACCCACGAGTCGACCGCGGCACTGCGGTCGGCGAGGACGAGGGCGACTGACGTACCGCCCTGGGTTGGCGTGGCCTCGGCCGCGGCGCGCACCTGGGCCGCGAGGCGCGTGCCGACCCGTTCGGCGAACCCGAGGAGGAACCCGCGGCGGAAGGTGACGCCTCGATGCCCACGTGGGATCGGCTCGGTCGCGGCCGCGCGCGTCGCCTGGACGAGGAGCGAGGTGTAGAGGAGCGCGACATGGTCGGTGTCGGACCGGTGCCCGATGACGTGGCCGACCCGCCCGTCGGGTCGAGAGGACGTGAGCAGCCGGCAGTCGAACGCGCGCGCCACCGCACCGAGCAGCTCGAGCCGGGCGCGCACGTACTGGCCGCGACCCAGCTCGACGTCGATCTCGACGATGCCGCCACCGTGGCGGCCGCGCCGTGAGCGGTCGACCATGGCGGTGTCGACGTGGTGGCGGGCCATGAGCTCGGCCGCCTTGGCCGAGAACGCCTCGGCCTCGGACGGGTATGGGGTGCCCTCGGCCTGGTCGAGCAGACCGCGGATCCGGCGGAGGACGTCGTCGGAGTCGGTGGGATCGGACATGGTGGCGACCCTACGGAGGGGGTGTGACAGTGACGGTGACGGTCATCCTCGTTCGAACGACAACAGCACTTCGAGGACGCCCTGGTCCTCGGTGTCGATGCCGGGTCGACTCGGGTTGGGGATGCCCCAGTCGGCGAAGACCACGGTGTAGGAACCGACGACCTCGATGCGCCCGTTCGCGTGGCGGGCCTCGAGGGGGATGGTCACGGTCATGGTCTGCCCGCGCAAGGTGAGCTCGCCGATGGCGTCGACGGTGACCGCGGACCCTGCGCCGACGTCGGCGCCGAGCGCGATCGGCTCGGCGAGCACGAAGGTGGCTGTCGGGAACTGGTCCACCGACATGACCGGGCCACGGAACTGGCCATCGCGTCGGCTCTCGTCGCTCGACACGGTGGTCATGTCGATCTCGAAGGACGCCTCGGTGACATCGGTGCCCACGATCGTGAGCGTCCCGTCGACGTCGTCGGTGCGGCCGACGGCCTCGACGGACTGACCGAACAGCACCTCGTTCACGCGGTAGCCGGCGATCGAGCCCTCGGCGGTGGTCCACGTGCCCTCGATCGTGTCGTCGTCGGCGTCGGGTGCTGCCCCGGTCGTCGAGGTCGAGTCGTCTGCGTTCTCATCGCCCTCGAGGTCGTCGAGCGCGAGCGGGGGAGGAGCGTCCTCGCGGATGACGTTGATGTAGATCCACGTGCCGCCGACCACCAGGACCACGGCAGCGAGACCCGCCACCGCCAACCACTTGAGCTTGGACATGGTCGTCAGTCTGGCAAGGGTGGGCGCCAGACCGTCGTCACCCTCGGATCAGACGAGCACCGGGTCGCACTGGTGGTTGACCTCGTCGACGTGGACGACCCGTGGGGCGAAGCCCTCGAGCTCGGCGTCGTCGTAGTCGGCGTAGCTGATGACGATGATCTTGTCGCCTGGATGCACCAGCCGGGCGGCGGCGCCGTTGAGGCACATGTCGCCCGGACCGCCCGGGATGACGTAGGTCTCGAACCGGGCGCCGTTGTCGATGTCTACGACGGCGACCTGCTCGTTCTCGAGGAGGTCTGCGGCTTCCATGAGCTCGGGACCGATCGTGATCGATCCGACGTAGCCGAGGTTCGCGTCGGTCACCGTGGCGCGGTGGATCTTCGACTTCATCATGCGACGGCGCATGCACGTGCTCCCTGAGGTGGTGGACGCCGCACGAGCGGTCGCCCCCGGATGTGTGCTCTCCATCCTGCCACCTCCACGCAGGGGACCTTCAACTCGCGCCGGGCGCGTCACGGCCCCGGCCGTCCTCGACTGGCGCCGGGCGCGTCACGACCCCGGCGCGGTGCCGGGGCCGTGACGGACGAGCCTGGGTGGGTGGCGCGAGCTACCCGACGGCGATGAAGGCCTCGACGAGGCGGATGACGCCGCCGCTGATGCCCGTGCCGGGGTCGCCGTTGGGGAGCGTCCACTTGGCGATGTTGTGGATGTCGCCCCGGTAGCCGACGAGGGTGGGCGTGCCCGAGCTGAACGCGATCGGCACGTTCTCACCGGAGATGATGCCGATGGTCTCGACCGCTGCATACCGCTCCTCGAAGTCGCTGCTGTTGCGCAGGACCACGAGCGCCGCGTCGATGTCGGGGTGGGTGAAGTTGGTGAAGTTGGTCACCGACGTGTCGGCTGGGCCGAAGAAGCCCTGGAAGTCGGTGAGCGGGTCACCGGTCAGGCCCGGCGAGCGCCAGCAGTTCGCCACGTAGGTGCCGCTCCACGGGATGGTCTGGTCGGCGCTGCCGATGGCGTTGCTGATGAGCACGCCCTGCTCGACCTGGTCGAGGTCGACCTCGACGCCGGCTTCGCCCCAGAGCTGCTGCTGGAGCTGTGCCACCTGGATGAGGCTGGCATCGGGGAGGCAGGCGTAGGAGATCTGCACCGGCTCGCCGGGCGCCTTGCCGTCAGAGCGATCAGGATCGCTCTTGTACTCCTCGATCAGCTCGATGGCGCCGTCGAGGTCGCGACCAGCAGTGCCCGGGTAGGCGGCTGCTGCTGCCTCGGAGTACCAGGGGCTGTCCTCGCTGAAGAAGCCCGTGCTCCGCGGCACGAGGCCGTCGTCGCCGAGGACCTCTGCGACGAGCTCGCCGTCGCTGGCCATGGCGAGTGCCCGACGGATGCGGACGTCGTCGAGAGGTGGGACGAAGGTGTTGAAGATGGCCGAGCCTGACAGGTTGCCGATGTAGGTCGCCGCCCCGAAGTCACGGTTGGGATCGTCGACGACGGCGAGCACCTGCTTGGCGGTGGAGCCACGCTGGGTCTGCATCACCTGGACGTCGTCGGACTCGAGGCTGAGCGCCCGCGAGGACTCGTCAGCGATGGGTCGGAACTCGACGGAGTTCAGGTAGGGGAGCTGCTGCCCGTCGGCGTCAGTGCGCCAGTAGTCGGGGTTGCGAACGGTGCGCATGTAGCTGTCACGCAGCCACTCCTCGGCCATGAACGGGCCTGTGCCGACCGGCTTGTTGGCGAAGGCGTCGGGGTCGGCCTGGTACGCGGTGGGCGACACCGGCATGCCGGGAGAGCCACGCAGGATGTCGGGGAAGGCGGCGTTCGGGCCGTCGAGGACGTAGGCGACGGTCATGTCGTCGACGACCTCCATGTCGGTCACGCCAGCGTTGGTCATCGCACTCCGCGTGTTGCGGCCCTCGGGGAAGATCAGGTTGTCGAAGTTCCACTTCACCGCTTCGGCGTCGAGGTCGGTGCCGTCGTGGAACTTCACGCCGTCGCGCAGGGTGAGGGTCCAGCGGCTGAGGTCGTCGTTGGGCTCGAGCGTCTCGGCCAGGTACGGGACGTACTCGCCCGTCTCGCTGATCGTGACGAACGGGTCGTAGATGGCGGAGGCGACGGTCAGGCCGCCGGTGGTCCACTGGGCTTCGCCAGGGACCCAGCTCAGCGACTCGCCTTCGAGGCCGACGGCGATGTCCCCGCCGAAGGCCGCGACGACGTCCTCGTCGGTGTCGTCTGTTGGAGTCTGACCGAAGGTGGTGTCGGTGGACTGGCCCTCATCCCCGCCATCGTCGTCGCCGCATGCCGCAGCGACGAGGCCGAGGACGGCCAACAGGGCCAGCACGCGCCACCACGTGCGTCGGGTACTAGTCATGGTGTTGCTCCCCCAAGATGGGCAGTCGCGGCCGTCTCGGCCGATGTGGGTGGGACTTCTTGACGTTCCGTCGGCCACCGAGCGCGCAAAGTGAGCGTTTCGTGTGACGGGTGCGACTCGACGAGCCGGGCGGGGCCCGGTCTCGGAGGGTGTCAGCCCTGGGCCTGGGTGAACAGGTCGGTGATCTGTTCGGGGCCCAGCTCGCCGCTGGTCCGGGTGACGACGTTGCCGTCGGCGTCGACGACGACCCAGTACGGGAACGGCCCTGCCCCGTACGCGATGTGGGCGGTGCTCGCGGCGTCGTCCTTCATCGTGGGGGTGGTCCAGCCCTCGTCCTCGAACCACGCGCTCGGCGGGTAGTTGCCGCGGGCGGCGGTGACCGAGGTGCTGACGCCGTAGAAGTCGACGCCGTCGGGCTGGTTCCCCGCTTCCTGCCAGTCGACGATCACCGGGACCTCGGCTTGGCAGTGGGGGCACCAGTGGGCGAAGAAGCCGATCACCTTGGGGCGCCCGTCGTCGGCGATCGAGATCGCGTCGCCGTCGAGGTCGGTGCCCTCGAGCTCGGGAGCCGCCAGCCCGTCGGCACCGGTGGGATCGGCGTCCATCAGCGGGAGGGGGTCGCCCGTGACGGTGACCTCGGCGGTCTCGCCGGACCCACCGCCCTCGTCGGATTCCTGGGACAGGGCGATGGCGATGATCGCAGCGAACGCGACGACCGCGACCACCGCGACGATCACCCAGACGTTGCGGTTGCCCTGGCCGGCCTTGGCGGCCTTCGCCACCTGGGAATTGCGGGTGCGGGGCGTGGCGGGGGTGCTCATGCGGTGAGGTCCTCGTCGGATGCGTCGGTGCGGGGGGCGGGATCTGCTGCGACAGGGT
>CAZBTQ010000017.1:9628-20709 GCA_964494405.1 uncultured Iamiaceae bacterium | reverse complement strand
TGCTGCGACAGGGTTTGCTGCGACAGAGAGTAGGGCGATGATGGCGAGGAAGCCGGTCAGCGCCATCAGCGCCAGCGTCACGAAGCCCCACTGCTCGAACCACGGGGTGTTGCAGGGCACGGTGACGCTGCACGATCCGCCGGCGTCGGGGAAGCGCTCGATGTAGTAGTGGTAGCTCGACACGAGCGCCCCGATGACCGACAGGGGGATGAGGTACACCTTGACCGCCGTGTCGCGCCGGGCGGCGGCGATCGCGAGGATCAGGGCCTGGGGGTACATGGCGATGCGCTGGTACCAGCAGTACTTGCACGGCTCGAAGTGGGCGACCTCGGAGTAGTAGAGGCTGCCGCCCGTCGCGGTCGCGGCGATCAGGAAGGCCAACCAGAGCGCGATGGGCCGGATCTCGGCGAGTACGCCAGCCGCGCCGCTGTCGGGGCGGCCACGGGCTGCCAGCGCGAGGACCGCGAGCGACGCCGCGAGCGCCGCCGACGCCATGGCGAGCAGGGAGAAGAACACGTTCGCGGTCTGCACCGTCATCGGCGACATCCTGGCACGGTGGCCTTCTGGGCAGGGACCAGGGGGCTGGCGCGCCGTCGCTGTCACACCGCGCGGGCAGACTGTGGGGGACGGCTCGCGACCGCCGTCTCCGGGCCGCTCGTCGACGTGTGCGGGTCCCGGTCGGTCGCCTCGGTTGTTCCACGTTCCGAGGAGTCCGCCATGTCGTCGTCCCGTTTGCGCCGTCCCCGCCTGTCTGCCACCGCACCTGTTGGCGAGCCCGACTGGCCGCCGCCCAACTCGTCCGAGGAGCTCACACGGGTCGCCGAGCTCCTGATCGCCGCCCATGACGCCAGTTCAGGGGCGACGTTGGTGAGGATGGTGCACGACGGCGACGACATGAAGTTCGGTCTGTTGCCGGTCCCCGACGACCTCGACCCGCTCGACCTGTTGTTGTGCTCGGACACGCCCGATGAGTGGGAGGTGCTCGGCATGATCGTCAACGGGCGGATCATCGACCGTCCCGACGATGGCATCGGCGCGGCACGTCGGCGCACCGGGTCGTCGAGGGTCGCGGTGCTCATGCGACGCGACGGCAGCACCGTCACCGTGCTCGACTCCGACGGCGACCAGCAGGTCCTCGAGACCGATGCCGACACGATGCCGATCGAAGGGCGCTTCGCGGATGCGATGCGACGATCGCTCGGGCTCACGACCGCGCCACCGGAGGTGGGGGTCAGGGCAGCCATCGCCAGGGTCTGGTTGCACCGGGTCCACACGGTCGCGGTCGACGGGCGGCCCCTCGACGCCGAGGTCGTCGCCGCGCTGCGGCCGCCGATGCCGCGCTCGTGGAGCGATCTGCGCCAGCAGTGCGCCGACGGGGGGTGGACCGAGCTGCGCTGCGACCCCGACCTTGCAGCCTGGATGGACGATGGGATGTTCGCACGCTGGTGCATGGCAGCGTTCCCTGACCCGTCCGAGGCGTTGGTCGACGTCGGCGAGTTGATCCCGCCTCGCGCCGCGGAGCCGCTCGCTGAGGCGCTCGCAGCGTGGCGGTAGCGTCGCCGCATGGCCGATCCCACCTCCACCTCGCCCCACGCCGGCCGGTTCGATCCGCTGCCCGCCGAACGCCTCGAGGCGTGGGCCAACTTCGGCAAGTGGCCCGGACGCACGCTGTTCTCGACCCTGGTGGGTCTCGAGGTCGAAGAGATCCGCGACGGCTACTGCCGCATGCGCCTGCCCTACCGCCCCGAGCTCAACCAGCCCGCAGGCGTGGTGCACGGCGGTGCGCTGGCGACGCTGGTCGACACCGTGGTGGTGCCCGCGGTGGGCGCCGCCTACGAGCAGCGCCCGGTCATGTTGACGGTGTCGATGACGCTCAACTACCTCGCAGCGGTCAACGAGGAGGACGCGGTCGCCGAGGGCTGGGTCGAACAGCGGGGACGCTCGACGGTGTTCTGTCGCGCCGAGGTCCGCACCGGCTCGGGCCGGGTCTGCACCACCGGCACGCTCATCTATGCGGTCCGGTTCCCCGATCCCTCGGTTGGTGGAGCGCGTTGACGTTCTGACAGGATCGGCCGCACACCATCAGCCACGAGGGGGGAACTGAGATGTCCGCACCTGGTGGGACGGCACCCACGAGACCGATCCCGCAACCGACGCCCGAGACCCAGCACTTCTGGGACGGCACCAGCGAAGGCGAGTTGCGCATCCAGCGCTGCCAGGACTGCTCCAAGGCCTACTTCCCGCCGCGGCCGTTCTGCCCCGAGTGTTCGAGCCGCAACGTCGCGGTCGAGGTCGCCAGCGGGTCGGCGACGCTCTACAGCTACGTGATCCACCATCGAGCGATGCCGGGCTTCACGCCGCCCTACGCCATCGCGGTGGTCGAGCTCTCCGAAGGGCCCCGCATGATGACCAACATCGTCGAGTGCGACCAGACGCCCGAGGCACTGGTGCTCGACATGCCCCTCGAGGTCACCTTCGAGCAGGTCAGCGACGAGATCTCGGTCCCGCTCTTCCGTCCCCAGAGCACAACGGCCGGGGAGGTGGCCTCGTGAAGCAGAAGTCAGTGGCCGTCGTCGGTGCGGCCGAGACCACCGAGATGGGCAAGATCCCGAACCTGAGCCAGCTCGGCCTCCACGCCGACGCCGCGCTCAACGCCCTGGCCGACGCCGGCCTCACCGCCAAGGACATCGACGGCATCGCCTGTGCTGGCGAGTCGCCGGTGAACCTGGCCCAGTACCTCGGCATCGTGCCGACCTACGTCGACGGCACCAGCGTCGGCGGCTGCTCGTTCATGCTGCACGTGCGCCACGCCGCCGCGGCCATCAACGAGGGGCTCGCCTCCACGATCCTCATCACCCACGGCGAGAGCGGCCGCAGCCGCGTCGGTGCCGGTGGCTTCGCGATGGCCCTGGCCAGCCAGAACGGCCAGTTCGAGATGCCCTACGGCCCGATGGGTCCGCCCACCATGTTCACCATCCCGTGGCTGCGCTACGCGAAGACCTACGGCGCCACCGAGGAAGACCTCGCCAACGTCGCGGTCATCCAGCGGGAGTGGGCAGCGCTCAACCCGCGTGCGTCGTTCCGCGACCCGCTGACGGTCGACGAGGTCCTCGGCTCGCGCATGATCGCGTGGCCGTTCCGCAAGCTGCTGTGCTGCCTCGTCACCGACGGCGGCGGGGCGCTGATCCTCACGTCGGCCGACCGCGCGAAGGACTTCCCGCAGAAGCCGGTGTACGTCCTCGGCACCGGCGAGAGCGCCGAGACCCAGCTCGTCAGCCAGATGGACGACTTCACCACGTCGCGGGCCTTCCGCGTGTCGGGCAAGAAGGCGTTCGACGAAGCGGGGATCACCCACGACGATGTCGACCACCTGATGATCTACGACGCCTTCGCCCACCTGCCGATCTACGGGCTGGAGGACTTGGGCTTCGTCGGCAAGGGCGAGGCTCCGGCGTTCATCGCCGAACGGAACACCGCGATCGGCGGGAAGCTCCCGCTCAACACCAACGGCGGCGGTCTGTCCTACATGCACTCGGGCATGTACGGCATGTACGCCCTCCAGGAGAGCGTCCGCCAGTTGCGCGGCATCGCACCGGCCCAGGTCGAAGGTGCCGAGATCTCGATCGCACACGGCGTCGGCGGCATGTTCGCCGCCAGCGGCACGATCATCTTCTCGAACGCTCAGCCATAGGCGAGCCGGAGCACCGAGCTGGAGGCGAGCCGAGAGGAACGTCAGCCGGCGTCGGCCAGGGGTGTCCTTCGGGGTGCCTCGGGCCGGCGACCGGCGACGGCTTCATCGACGAGCACCTGCCGGCGAGGGTTGGCAAGTGCTTCGGCGATGAGCGCCACCCGGCGGGTGTGGTCGACCGGTGACGCAAGGTCTACGGGCGTCCGGTCGACGTTGCGTCGTGCCGAGGCCCACCGGCGCTCGGCGAGGACCCGCGCGAGGCGTGCATCGCTCGACGCGTAGGCGTGGAGCGCCTCCTGTGAGAGGTCGTGGATGTGGGCGCGGTCGACCTCGACCACCGGCAGCCCGACGAAGCGGGCGATGGACTTGAGCCCGCACGAGATGCGAAGGGCGGGTCCGACGTCGGACCGGTACACCCGGTAGGCGTCGAGGTGGGAGTGGTGGTGCCACGACCCGCGGTAGGCGCCGACGTGTCCGGGAAGGGCGTTGCCTCGCACCGCGATGCGCGCGTCCTGCTCGAGGCGCAGGCCGAGGGGCACGCCGTGGAGGTAGGCGCGATCGGCGATGAACGGGAGGTCGAACGACGCGCCGTTCCAGGTCGCGATGACCCCGGGTTCGATCGCCGCCAACCGTTCGTCGAGCTCGCGCAGCAGTGAGGCCTCGTCGCCGGTGAAGAGCTCGTCCAGGTGGTCGCTCGACAGGGCGACGGTGAGGATCCGCGCCACCCCCGGGTCGAGCCCGTCGACGGTGGTGTCCGTCTCGATGTCGAGTCCGTAGACAGGCGTACGTCGTGGCATCTGCGCACGAACGCTAGGAAGGCCGCGCGCGCGGGTGGGGGATGGTCCACGGATCGCGCGAGGAACCGCGCGATCCGCGCGGGGCCGGAGGGGACATGGGGACTGCTCCGAGCAGGTCCTACGAGCGGAGCGGGATCCCGAGCGTCGCGAGCTTGTGTCGCGAGCGGGCGACGATCTCGGGATAGGTGTCGAGGTAGTAGGGCAGCGCGGCACATGCCTGCTGCACCGCGGCGCCGCGCGAGCGCCGGACCGCGGCCTCGTCGACGTCGAGCTCGGCCAGGAAGGCCGTCCGCGACTCGTCGGTGAACAGCGGCGACCACACGACCTGGACGTCCACGGCGGGATCGCCCGCACAGGCCGACCCCCAGTCGACGATGCCGCTGAGGCGTGCGTCGCGCACCAGGCAGTTGCCGTCGAGGTCGCCCTGGACCCACACCGCTGGTGCGTCGTGGCGGGGAGCAGCGAGCGCGTCCTCCCACACCGCCAGGGCCGCGTCGGCGTCGATCAGGTGACGTGCGCCCTCGATCACGTGGCGTGCCGCGGTGTCGTAGTCCTGCAACGGGCGAGCACGGTTGTGGGGTGCCGGCGCCCCGTCGGCGGGGATCGACCAGAAGGCCCTCACCACGTCGGCCAGGTCGAGTGCGAACCGCGTCGGGTCGTCGATCGCGTCGAGCGCTGCAGGACGACCTGGTAGCCAGCGGTGCACCGCCCACCGGAAGGGATAGCCCTCGCCCGGGACTCCGACAGCGATGGGTTCGGGCACCTCCACGGGCAGGCGGGGTCCGAGCACCGGCAGCCACCGTGCCTCCTTGTCGGCCTGGCCCTCCGCCCAGTGGATCCGCGGCAGGCGGACGACGAGGTCGTCGCCCAGCCGCCAGATCGCGTTGTCGGTGCCCCAGGGGCGCACGATGTGCAGCGGGAGCCCCGACAGCTCGGGCAACTGCGCGCGCAGCAACGAGCGGACGAGCTGGTCGTCGACGGGCACCTCGTCGTCGTGCATGCGGATGGACACGGCGGCAAGTGTGGGTCGCGACGCGAACTGCTCCAGGAGGATTTCCGGTTGCCTCGGTCAGAGGCGCAGGGCGGCCAGGTTGGCCACCTCGCTGCGCTCGCAGTGGGTGAGCCGCACGTGGCCGAAGACGTCCTCGCCGTCGAACGCGTCGATCAGCACCGCGATCGCGTTGTTGTGCTCGGACAGGTACGGCGCGTCGATCTGGCTCGTGTCGCCGGTGAAGACGACCTTGGTGCCCTCGCTGACCCGGGTCAAGATCGTCTTCAGTGTCGGCGGTTCGAGGTTCTGGGCTTCGTCGACGAGCACGTAGGTGCCTTGCAGGGAACGGCCACGGAGGTAGGTGACCGCCTCCAGCGACAGCTTCTCGCGCTCGTACATCTCTTCGAGCAGCGTGCGGGCGTCGGCGTGGCTGCGCCGCTCGGTGAGGGCGACCAGCGCGTCGGTCACCGCGGTCATCCACGGATCGAGCTTCTCTTCCAGGCCCCCGGGCAAGAAGCCGAGCTCGGCACGTCCCACCGGCACGACCGGTCGATACACCGACACCTTGTCGTAGAGGCCGCGCTCCATCGTCTGTTCGAGGCCTGCTGCGAGGGCGAGCAGCGTCTTGCCGGTGCCGGCGATGCCGTCGAGCGCGACGACGCGCACCTCGGGGTCGAGCAGCAGGTCCAGCGCGAACTGCTGCTCCTTGGACCGGGGACGCAGGCCCCACGCCTCGACCTGGCGGGTCAGCCCGACGAGGCGGTCGCCCTGGCGACGCACGAGCACCGACTGGCTTCCCGCTCGCAGGACCGCGAAGTGGTTGGTCCCGATGGCCTCGGCGAGCATCGGTGCCACGTCGGCGGCGTGGTCCAGCTCGACACCGTGGTGCGAGTCGAAGACGTCGTCGATGAGCTCGCCCGGCACCTCGGCGGTGGTCCAGCCGAGCGGGCGGTCGTGGTCGCGTCGACCGAGCAGACGATGGTGCTCGTCGGCTTCGAGCCCGAGCTGCGCCGCCTTGATGCGCAGGGCGGCGTCGTTCGACACCACGCGCACCGTGCGGTGCTCGGCTTGGCCGAGCGCGGCGGCGAGGATGCGGTTGTCGGCCTTGTTGGGGTCGAGGCCCTTGGCCGCCACCTGGTCGAGGTGCAGGCCGTTGGTCTCGATGCGCACCGTGCCACCGCCGGGCACCTCCACGGGCTGGCGGATGTCGCCGCCGTTGCCGATGCGCAGATCCTCGATGGTGCGGATCACCGCCCGGGCGGCGCGACCGACGTCGTCGAGGCGCGTCTTGTGCTGGTCGAGCTCCTCGATGACGACGAGGGGGATGACCGCGTCGGCGTCGGGAAAGGTGAAGAGGCACTCCGGATCGGCGATCAACACCGAGGTGTCGAGCACGACGCACGTGCGAGGGGGACTGGTCACCTCCTCATCGCATGGAACCGACGAGCGAGGGAGGAGATCAGTCACGGACACCTCACGGTGAGTGGGCAACTCGACCATTCTCACCGCACCGGCTCGCGCCACGCGCGGATGCTCCGGGATGCTTCATCGTCCGTTCACACGCGCGTGGGCGAGCGCGCCGGCCGCTCGGTGGCTACGCGCCGTCGATTCGCAGGGAGGGGGTGCCGCCGTCGACCGTGAGCGTCCCCGGCATGCCCATGGCGTCGATGGCGTCGACGCCGAGCCCGGTGGCGGTGATGTCGACGACGTCGCCCTTGAACTCGCCACCGAGGATGGTGACCGCGAGTCGCAGCACGTCGTCGCCCGCCTCCTCGGCGTCGACGATGAACGCGTCGTAGCTGCCGTCGGGGAGCTCTGGCCCGAACTGCTCGCCGTGGGTGCTCACAGCGGTGCGATCCGCTTGAACGCCTCGCCCTGGGCAACGCCGGCGGCGGCACCGATGTGAGCGAGTTGGTCGAGGATCCGGCTGCGGAACGCGTCGCGCTGGCTGCCGTCGTCGTCTGGGTCGATGTACATGGTCGTCCTGAACTGGGTCACGTGCTGGAGCAGCGCCGCCACCTTGGTCTCGCCGAAGCCGGTGACGTCTTCGACGTGGTCGGGTTCGTCGGCTTCGAACAGCCACAGCGAGTCGGGGCGGTGGTGGGCGATGCCGAGGTCGGGGAAGAAGTGCGGATCGCGAGCGGCGACCACGCCGTCGACGGCGAGGAACCCGGCGTTGCGATGGTCGGGGTGCAGTCGGTACCGCTTCCAGGGGTCGTGGCCGAAGACGACGTCGGGGCGCAGCCGGCGGATGTGCTCGGCGACCTGGCGCCGTTGGGCCAGCCCTGCGTCGAGCTCGCCGTCTGGCCAGCCGAGGAAGACGACCTCGCCGGTGGCGCCGAGCGCTCGTGCCGCGGCACGCTGCTCGTCCTGGCGGAGGGCGACGAGGCGTTGGAGGTCGTCCTCGGGTTCCCACGAACCCTTGGAGCCGTCGGTGCAGATGAGGTGCGACACCTCGCAGCCGTCGGCCGCCCACTTGGCGAGGGTGGCGCCGCACTGGAACTCGACGTCGTCGGGGTGGGCAGCGATGGCCAGCGCCCGGCGCGGGGTCGGACCTGGGGACGGGGCCTCGGGTGCGGTCACGCGAGGTCGCCGATGAGCCCGACGGGCAGCGTCAGCTCGAGCGGAGGGGCCAGGTCGGCCGGCGTGTCGATGTCCCAGCCCAGGCGGGGCTCGCGGACGACCCGCGACGACAGCGCGAGGCGTTCGGCCTCGGCGAGGTGGCGTCCGAACGAGCCGGGGCCGTAGGAGAACTCGAACTCGGTGCCGGTGGGCACGCAGATGACGTTGGTGCCGTCGTCGCGGCGGTCGGGCACCAGGGTGACGCCGTCGTGGTCGGCGACCCATGCGAGGTCTTCGGCGAGGGGCAGGTCGGCATGGGCGACGATGACCTTGTCGAACCCGTCGGCGGCGTAGCGCTGCACGCCGTCGGCCACCGCGCCGTTGAGGCCACGCTCGGGGCGCCAGAACACCTCGGCGCCGACGCTGCGGGCCCACTCGGCGACTGCCTCGTCGTCGCACACGACCGCCACCGGCAGTGGTGCCGCGGCGGCGACGACGATGCGGGCCATCCCGCGTGCGAGCGACGCGCGTGTGTGCTCGTCGAGTGCAGGGGCCAGGCGCACCTTGGCCTCGGTGAACGACTTCACCGGCACGAGGACACCCGTCAGCGCGCTCATCCGAGCCGAGCGTACAGTCGTCGCATGGAGATCCGGGTCGCCGTGATCGGGGCAGGATCGTGGGGGACCACCGTGGCGCACCTCGCCGCCTGTCGGACCCCGACGATCCTGTGGGCCCGCGATCCCGCCATCGCGGCCGAGGTCGACAGCGCCGGCAGCAACACGCGCTACCTGCCCGGGCTCGCGCTGTCGTCTGAGCTGCGCGCGACCGCATCGGTCGCCGACGCGGTCGCCGGCGCCGACGTCGTGCTGGTGGGGGTCCCGTCCCACGGCGTGCGCGACACCATGGCCAGCGTCGCCGCGCACGTACCGTCGTCGGCGGCGATCGTGAGCCTCACCAAGGGGTTCGAACAGGGATCCCGCAAGCGGATGACCGAGGTCCTGGCCGAGGTGCTGCCCGGTCGACCGGTCGGGGTGCTCACCGGGCCGAACCTCGCCAAGGAGATCCTGTCGGGACACGTCGCCGCGAGCGTGGTTGCGATGTCCGACCCGGCGTCGGCGCGCATGGTGCAGGAGGTCCTGTCGGGCGACAACTTCCGGGTGTACACCAACGACGACGTCGTCGGCTGCGAGGTCGGCGGCGCCCTCAAGAACGTCATCGCGATCGCGTCGGGCATGGCCGACGGGCTCGGGGCGGGCGACAACACCCGCGCCGCGGTGATCACCCGCGGCCTCGCCGAGCTGACGCGCCTCGGCGTGGCGATGGGGGGCGACCCGATGACCTTCGCCGGCCTCGCGGGGATGGGCGACCTCGTCGCCACCTGCATCAGCCCCCAGAGCCGCAACCGACACGTCGGCGAGCAGCTCGGCAGGGGACGCACCATCGACGAGGTGGTCACCGAGATGGACATGGTGGCCGAGGGCGTCAAGGCGGCCCCTGTCGCGGTCGAGCTGGCGCGGGAGCACGGGGTCGAGATGCCGATCGCCGAACAGGTCGCAGCCGTGTGCGCGGGCCGGGCCACCGCGCACGACGCCTACCGTGAGCTGCTGGCCCGCGGCCAGCGCCCCGAGGTCTACGGCCTCGGCTGACCGGACTCGGCTGATCGGGCTCGGTTGGGGGGAGGTGCCGACGCATCGGTACCATCGCCAACTCCATGCGCGCCGCCCACACCGACCGCACCCGCCTGCTCTCGGGCCGTCGCGGTGTCGCCGTCCTCCCCTACTGGATGGAGCGGCAGCTCGATCCGGCCGGTGCGGCGTGGGAGCCAGACGACGGCATGGGTCCGTTGAGGAACACCGCAGCGCGAGACGTGGTGCCGGTCGGCACGATCGGCGCGCCGCAGGTCGCGATGGTCGATCCCCGCGGGCTGGTGACGCCCGCCCCAGGCGGTTGGTCGCTCGACTGGTGGATCGGCGCTGACGACCGCTGGCACGTGCCGTCGCGCGAGGTCGCGGTGCGCCAGAGCGTCCTCGACGGTGCACCCGTGGTGGAAACAGCGATGCGGGTGCCCGGCGGCGACATCGTCGAGCGCGTGTGGGCGTTCGCCGACCCCGACGCAGGGACGGTGCTGGCGGTCGAGCTGCGACACGACGGCCGGGTCCCGGTGGCGGTCGCCCTCGCGGTGCGGCCCTACGACGTGGACGGCGCGTCCGAGGTCGGCCAGGTCACCGTGGATCCCACGGGCATCGTCGTCGACGGTCGCCGGGCGATGTGGTTGCCGAAGCCCGCGTCGCGCATCGCGGCCTCGTCGTGGCGCGACGGCGACGTCTCACAGGTCGTCTTCTCCGGCGCCGCGTCCGATGCGACCGAGGCGACCGCGTCCTGCGACCTCGGCCTGGCCCAGGCGGCCGTGGTCGTGCCCCTCTCTCATGGCACCTCGTTCGTGGTGCTGGTGCCCCTCGACGCAGCAGCGGTGGACGTGTCCGCTCCGGCGCCCCAGGTCGTGCCCCCCGCCGACGCCGTGGCACGCGGCTGGGCCTCGCACCGCTCCCGCGCGGCGCGCATCGTGCTGCCCGACTCCGAGCTGTCGGCGACCTTCGACGCTGCGGTAGGCCAGGTGATGCTCGCGGCGGCCGGCGCCCCGCTCGACGGGCCTGGGACTCGAGCCACCGCGGCGGTGACCGTCGCGCTCGACCGGCTGGGGCTGCGCGACGAGGTCGACCCCGTCATCGCGGGCCTTCCCGACGGGCAGCGCCTGGGCGGCCAGCTCGGAGGCGATGACACCGACGACGCGGCCACCGGCGCGGTGCTCGTCGCAGCGGGCACGCACTGGGCGCTCGGCCGCGACAGCGACCTGGTCTCGGCGCTCGCCGGGCCCCTCGCCGCAGGTGCCCACCATCGCCCCGGCGCCGGTCGGCTCGTTCGCAAGGCGGCTCCGCTCGGGCCGATGGGAGCCGCGTGGGCCCTCGCCGGCGCACGGCGTGTGGCCGTCGCGCTCGCCTCGTCGGGCCAACCTGACGCGGCCGCCGCGATCGACGCGTCGACC
>CAZBTQ010000017.1:0-9528 GCA_964494405.1 uncultured Iamiaceae bacterium | reverse complement strand
CGCGCTCGCCTCGTCGGGCCAACCTGACGCGGCCGCCGCGATCGACGCGTCGACCGCCGATCTCCGGGCCACGGTCGAGCAGTCATTCACCGATCTCGATCCCAGCGACGTCGTCGACCTCGTGTGGCTCGGAGTCGTCGCGGCGCACTCCGACGGTGTCGGCCAGGCGCTCGACCGGTTGCGTGAGCACCAGCTCCAGGGCAGGGCAGTCGTCGGTCCAGCCGGGATCGACGCCGCGGGCACCGCTCGGCTCGCCGCGGTCGAGCTGCGACGCGGCGAGCAGGCGGCACTCGACCGGCTGGAGTGGCTCGTCGATGCGGCGGGTCCCGATCGTGCCTGGCCGGCGTCCATCAACCCCCGGACCGGCGCCGGATGCGCGGGCGCAGCGTGGTCACCGGTCGTTGCCGCCGCCTTCGTCGAGCTGGTCGCCGACCTGCTGTGCGTCGTCGACGAGACCCGCGGCGAGCTGGCAGTGCTCCCTGTGATGCCGGAGGGGTGGCTCGGCGCGGGGATCGAGGCGCACGGCCTGTGCACCCCGCTCGGCGTCGTGTCGTTCGCGGTGCGCTGGCACGGGGAACGCCCAGCCCTGCTCTGGGAGGTCGAGCCGCACCCGGGCATCGGCACCGTCCGCCTGACGGCCCCGGGGCTCGACGCCGGGTGGTCGTCGACCGAGCTGCGCGGCGACGCGCTGCTCTCCGCACCGGTGAGCGAGGTGGCCGCGCCGTCCCCGGGCCCGTCGCCAGCCGACGACCTCCCGCGCGATCCTCCCCCCGCCGAGGGGACGTCATTCGTCTAGGTGGTGAGTCGTTCCAGGGGGATTGGGCGCGTGAATGCCCGGTTTTCGGGACCTCTCGCGCCCGATTCGGGTGTACAGGCAGACCCGAGGACAGGCTGTCCCTGGCTGACGGATCGGTCAGTCCAGCGCGATGGTGGCGATGCGCCACGGCGCCAGCGTGAAGGTCCCGTCGACGTGCCCGCCCGCCCGGCCGGCGAGGTCCTCGATCCATCCGCCACGATCGCCAAGGCTCACCTCGACCGGATCGGACGACGGGTTGAACACGCGGACGCGGACCCGCTCGGAGCCGGCGAGCACCGCCGAGACCTCGGCGCCCGACACGTCGACGAGCTGTGCGTCGTCGGGTGCGGCGCCGCTCGTCCCGGCGTCGCCGTGGGCGACGAGCAGCGGCACGAACGCGTCGTCGACCATCGCGTAGGGGTCGAGGTCGTGGGTGGTGACCGCCCAGCGCAGCTCGTGGTGGCCGAGCACCTGCGCCGCCGGCGTCTCGACGACCGGCCCGGCCGGCAGGGGGCGGTTGGTCATCGGGCCACGTGACAGCCAGCCGGTGGCGCGCAGCAACGTGAGCGCCAGCGTGTGGGCTCGGGCGTCGGCGTCGGTGCCGTCGATGTCGACCAGCTCGTACTCGAGCAGCCCCTCGTGCGCGACGGTCAGGCCACCGGCGCGGACGAACCGGCGCGACGGGAACGTCGGCAACCCGACCTCGGTCTCGCCGCCCTCGGCCGTGAGGCCGCGGGTGACCACGCCGAACGAGCACTCGGCCTCGGAGTGGTCGGTCGGCTGGGGGAGGGGGAGCCAGGCGCGCAGGCGGTGGTCACGGCAGGGGTTGTCGAGCGAGGTGGTGACGCGGGCGAACTCCTCGCCGGCGCGCAGCTCGATGGTGGTGCGCACGTCGACGGTGCGTTCGCCGACCCGTGTGCCGTCGACGATCTCGGCCGGCCAGACGTAGCTGGCGGCGATGACGACCTGGGCGCGCAGCGGGCCGTCCTCGAGGATCTCGACCTCGACGGTCTTCGGCGCGTCGAGCACCGTCTGGGCTGCCGGCGGCGAGAAGTTGTAGGTGTCGCCCTCGTCGCCGTCGTCGACGAGTCGGCCGAGGCCGAGGTGGCCGTCGATGCCGAAGGTCCCGTCGACCGCGTCGACCGACACGGTGAGGAGGCCGTTGGCGATCGTGCCGTCGTCGTCGATGCGGACCGGTTCGACACCGAGGTCGCGCTCGTCGTCGCGCCACGTTCGCCATGACAGCCCGGGAACCTCGGGCGTGCGGACCAGCACCCGCTGGCTGGGCGGCTGTTCGACCCACACGCGCACCCCGCCGTCGGCGCGGCCTGGTTCCGCTGCTAGCTCGTGCAGCCGTTGGTTCACCCACCCCAGGGCGGGGACGCGCCGGTTGGTCGGCTCGGCGACGATCGTCACGTCGATTACACCGTCGTCGGACTCGACGATGGTGACGTCCTGCACGCCGAGGTGGATGTCGAGCTCGCGCTCGACGATGGTGGGGGCGTTGGCCCTGACGATCTCGTGCGCCAGCGAACGTGCCGGTGTCACGCCCAGGACCTGGGTGAGCGGATCGGCGCCCAACTCCTCGGGTGAGGTGCCGTCGGGTGAGGTGCCGTCGTCGGGCAGCGTCAGCTCGATCAGCGAGGCGCGGGGCCGCGCCAGCGTGTTGACCAGCACGACACCGTCGTGGGCCACGGCCCGGCCGAGCGCGCGCAGGCCGCGGTCGACGATGCCGTCGGCGATCCGTTCCGCCTCGGCGAAGCGCACCTCGACCGCGTCGACGACCTCATCGGCCGAGCACGCGCAGATGCTGTCGTGGGCCGAGTTCAGGATCACGCGGTGCCAGGCCATGTCGAGCATCGCCGACGGCCACGGCTCGACATCGTGCGCGTCGAGGAGCGCGGCGAACGGCTCGGCGACCCGCTCGAGCATCCGCTCGGCTCGTGCTGCCGCCTGCTTGACGTCCACTCGGTTCGACGCCACGCCCATCAACAGGTTGGCCCGGGAGCCCGATCGCAGCTCGCCCTCCCACGTGGGCAGCCCGTCGGTCGGGGCCATGGCGACGTGCTCGGCCAGCGACCGAACGACCAGCTCGTAGTCGTCCTGCGTGGCGTTGGCGTCGGCGACGATACGACCGAGCGTGGCGAACGGGATCTGGTGGTCGGTGCCGTTCATCCACAGCACCGGTGCGTCGTCGATCAACGAACGGTGGGTCGTGTCGAACTCGGCGATGCGCGCCACGAGGTCGGCGGCGTCGTCGGGGAGCGCGGCGCCGTTGCCGTAGCCCTGGGGCAGATACTCGGCGCGCACGGTCGAGCCGTCCGGCGCCCGCCACCAGAAGCCGGTGCGGTCGATCGCCGACGGCGTGCCCCGCCACACCACGGCGTGCTCGAGGCCGAACTGGCGCAGGATCTGGGGCATCTGGGCGATGTGGCCGAACATGTCGGGCAGGTAGCCGACCTGCATCGCACCACCGAACTCGGCCGCTCTGGCCCGCCCCTTCGACAGGTTGCGCACGATCGTCTCGCCCGACACCAGGAACTCGTCCATCAGCACGTACCACGGCCCCATCGCGAGGCGGCCCGACGTGGCGAGCCGCCGCAGGACCTCCTCGTCGTCGGGTCGCACCGCGAGGTGGTCGTCGACCACCGCCATCTGGCCGTCGAGCAGGAAGTGCGCGTACGACGGATCCCGCTCGAGGCGGGGGAGGAGCTCGTCGAGCAGCTCGACCAGTCGGGCGCGGAACGTCTGGAAGGGTGCGTACCACTCCCGGTCCCAGTGGGTGTGGGGCACGACGGACACCTGGCGCGTCATGGACGCAGCGTAGGCTCGACGCCCGTGGCGATCGCGTTCCGAACCGACGCTCCCGTGGAGCCGGTGTGACCACCGCCAACGCGCCCAAGCTCCGCAAGGCGCTCAAGCGCAGCTCGCCGAGCCTCGCCGTCGAGCGCGAGCTGTGGGCCGCCGGGCACGAGGTCGTCGTCGGCGTCGACGAGGTCGGCCGCGGATCGTGGGCCGGGCCCCTCAGCGTGGGAGCGGCCGTCGTGCCGAAGGATCGGCGCGTCTACAAGATCCGCGACTCCAAGGCGCTCACCGAGCCCGAGCGCGAAGCCCTGTTCGACCGGGTGGCCGACTGGTGCGTCGCCTGGTCGGTCGGCCACGTCAGCCACACCGAGTGCGACGAGCTCGGCATGTCGGCCGCGCAGAAGCTGGCGGCGCGGCGCGCCATCGACGGGCTCGGCGTCGCTCCCGACCAGGTCCTCATCGACGGCAACTGGGACTTCGTCGGTGGTGGCCGCACGCGTCGCATCGTGAAGGGCGACGCCACCTGCCTGTCGATCGCCGCCGCGTCCATCCTGGCGAAGGTCACCCGCGACCGCATCATGCGAGAGGCGGCTGACGACTTCCCCGGCTTCGACTTCGACGGCAACAAGGGCTATCCGTGCCCTCGCCACAAGCTGGCCCTCGCCGGCTACGGGCCCACGTCGATCCACCGTCGGAGCTGGGCGTTCATGGACGGGCTGGCGTGGACGGGCATCGAGCGGGTGGTGCCGCCGTCGGCGCAGGCGTCGCTGTTCGACGAGCCGGTCGGCGCCGCCGCGGGCTGAGCGCCTGCCTGTCGCTTTCACTCCTCGCGGGTGCCGGCGTTACGGTGGCCTGGCATGAACCAGGTCCCGTCGTCGCCCTTCCCCGGATGGTGGCAGCGGACGTGGCCGCTGGTGGCGCTCGGCGTGCTCAGCGTCGTGATGTGGACCGGTCGCATCCGCAACATCGTGGGCGACGACGACCTCGAGGGCATCGGCCGGTTCGTCCGCCTGGCGGTGGCCGTCGCCTTCGTCGGGCTCGGCGTGGCGATGCTGGTCGCCTGCTGGGTCGGCCGCCAGCAGCGCAACTGGCGTCGCGCCACCGTGCTCGCCACCGACGGTTGGCGGGTCGGTCCTGGCGTGCCGTCGTGGGGTCGGACCGTGGCCCAGGTGCTCATCGCGCTCACGGTGGTGGTGTGGCTCGTCCAGGGCGTCGGCATCATCATCGATCCCCACCACGAGGTGGGGTTCAAGGTCGTGCACACGTTCTTGATGACCGGCTCGCTCGTGGTCGCCGCGTTCGGCGTGTGGGGCTTGCGCCGCAGCTGGCCCGTGGCGGCCACCACCCGCGCCACGATGCCGGGCTGAGCGGGGCCGGCCGCTACGATCGCGGCTCCATGGGCCAGCCGATCACCCTCATCTCCAAGCCGTCGAACGTGCCGGGGACGGTGCGCTTCGAGATCAACCGCAACCTCACCGGTATGGGCCACGAGCGCTATCGAGCCGGCCAGGAGGTCCTCGGCGACCGTCCGCCCGACGTGCTGGCCCGTCGCCTGCTCGAGCGGGGCGGCATCGACGCGGTGCACATCTACAACAACGTGATCACCGTCGACCTCGACGAGCACCGCGACGACTCCGGTCTGCGCGACATCATCGAGGAGCTGTACATCTACTACCGCCCGGGCGTCCCGGTCCCCACCGAGGCCGACTTCGAGTCTGGCGAGGGCGCCACCGGCGACGAGTAGCTGTCGCTTGCGAGTGTCGAACAGGTGTTCGATACTCGTGAGATGGCCGTCACCGATGCACTGACCGATCGGCAGGCCGCGCTCGCCCGGCTGGCGGCCATCGACGACCGCGTCCGGCCCGTCACCCTCGCCGAGCACCACACACTGGCGGTGCTCGACCCGCTCGCACCGCTGCTGCCGGGCGGTGGTCTGCGACGCGGCACCGTGGTCGCGGTCGGGGGCGGCGCCGCCACCTCGCTCGCGCTCGCCCTGGTGGCCGAAGCGTCGGGCCAGGGTTCGTGGGTGGCGGCGGTGGGCCTCCCGCGGTTGGGCCTGGTCGCCGCGGCCGAGCTGGGCGTCGCTCTCGACCGCCTCGCGGTCGTGTCCACCCCCGACCCCGGCCGCTGGGCGTCGGTGGTGGCAGCGCTGGTCGACGCCGTCGACCTCGTCCTCGTCGGCCCCGCCCGCGTCCGGCCAGGCGACGCGCGCCGCCTGGCGGCACGGGCCCGCGAGCGCGGGTCGGTCCTGTTGCCGGTCGGTGTCGACTGGCCCGAAGCGCCCGACGTGGTGGTGTCCTCCGGCGCCGGCCGGTGGGAGGGCCTCGGGCAGGGCCACGGCCACCTGCGTGCCCGGCGGGTGCGGGTCACCGCCACCGGTCGGCGCGAGGCAGCACGTCCCCGGGCCGCCGAGCTGTGGCTGCCCGCCGTCGACGGCACCGTCGCCGCGGTCGCCCACCCCACCGTCCGCGCCCTCCGCCCGGTGCGCTCATGAGCGCTCTCTTGCTGGTGCGCTCATGAGCGCGGTGCGCACGACGGTGGTCTGGTGCCCCGACTGGCCGGTCGTCGCCGCGGGGGTCGCGCCCACCGAACCCGGCGCGGTGCTGCACGCCAACCGCATCGTGGCGTCGTCGCAGGCGGCACGCGACCTCGGCGTCGACCGTGGCCTGCGCCGTCGCGAGGCACAGGCCCGCTGTCCCGAGCTGGTGGTCCACGACCTCGACCCCGCCCGCGACGCCCGCGCCTTCGAGCCGGTGGTGGCCGCGGTCGAAGCGTTCACCCCGCTCGTCGAGATCACCCGTCCCGGCATCGTGGCGTTCGCCACCAGGGGACCGTCGCGCTACCACGGCGGCGACGCCGCGCTCGCGGCGCTCATCGAGCAGGCCGTGGGGCGCGTGCTGGGCGAGCGGGGCGAGGTGCGGGTCGGCACCGCCGACGGTCCGTTCGCGGCGGGGATCGCCGCCCGAGCCCGACGGCCAGAGCAGCGGCTGATCCCATCAGGCGGCTCTCCCGGGTTCCTGGCGCCGCTGCCGGTGATGTTGCTCGAACGTCCCGAGCTGGTCGACGTGCTCGAACGCCTCGGCCTGCACACCCTCGGCCGCTTCGCCGGCCTGCCGCGCGCCGACGTGCTCGCCCGGTTCGGTCCAGACGGTGCCGCCGCCCACCGCCTGGCCGCCGGCCTCGACGAGCGCCCACCCGACGCCCGTCCCGTCCCGCCGTCGTTCGAGGTCGTCGCCGAGCTCGACCCTCCCGTCGAGCGGGTCGACCAGGCGGCCTTCGTCGCCAAGTCGCTCGCCGACGACCTCGGCGGTCGCCTCGACGGCATGGGCCTGGCCTGCACCTTGCTCGCCATCCGCGCCGAGACCGAGCACGGCGAGGTGCTCGAGCGGCGGTGGCGCGACGAGGGTGCGCTCACGTCCGGTGCCATTGCCGACCGGGTGCGGTGGCAGCTCGACGGGTGGTTGTCGGGTTCGTCAGCGGTTCGTCCCACGGGCGGCCTGGCCCGCCTGTCGCTCGCGCCCGACGAGGTGCGCGCGGCCGAGGGGCGCCAGCTCGGCTTCTGGGGTGGCCGCTCCGCCGAAGGCGAGCGCGCCGAACGTGCCCTGGCCCGGGTGCAGGGGATGCTCGGCCCCGAGGCGGTGAGGGTGCCCGAGTGGCGAGGTGGTCGCGACCCCGCCACCCAGGTGGCGCTGGTGCCGGTGGCAGCCGTCGACCTGCTGGGCGCGCGGCCCGCCTCGGACCCGTCGTGGATCGACGCGCCCTGGCCGGGGCGTCTGCCATCGCCTGCGCCGGCCACGGTGCTGGCCGTCCCGCTGCCTGCCGAGCTGGTCGATGCCGACGGCACCACCATCGGGGTCAGCGGGCGCGGTGTCGCCAGCGCGGCGCCGGCCCGTCTGTCGGTGGGGGGCCGCTCGTCCGCGGGCCGCGCCCCGGTCTGGTCCGACATCGTGGCGTGGGCCGGCCCGTGGCCGGTCGAGGAGCGGTGGTGGGACCACGACGCGCAGCGTCGGCGCGCCCGGTTCCAGGTGGTCACCGACGACGGCACCGCCCGCCTGCTCGCGCTCGAACAGGGCGGCTGGCAGGTCGAGGCCGTCTACGAGTAGGCGCGGAACGGCTCCGCGTCCGGCGACCTTCGCCCAGTCCTCAGCCAGACGCTCTCAGCGCCGCGCTGCCTCCCATTCGGCTCGCTCGATGCGCCAGGAGGCGTGGCCCTGGTGGTCCACGTCGTCGAGTCGTCGGTAGCCCAGCCGCTCCGGCACCGCCGCACTGCGCACGTTGGCGACGTCGTGGTGGATCTCGACCGCGTCGATCCCCGGCACCCTGAGCGCCGTGTCGGTCAGCACGCGGGCGACGCGGGTCATCAGGCCACGGCCGACGAACGACGGGTGCAGCCAGTAGCCGATCTCGAGCGTCGCCGGAACACCGCGGCGGTGCAGACCGGTGCCGCCCGCGACGCGCCCGTCGAGCCAGATGCCGTAGATCGCGTCGCCACCCGCGCGCCACTGCTCGGTCCACTCCTCGATGTGGGTGCGGCGATCGGCGATCGCCACCGGTTCGAGCTCGATCCACGCCATCCACGGTCGAAGGTGCTCGACGCTCTCGGTCACCGCCGCGGAGAGCGCGTCGGCGTCGTCGAGCGTCCAACATCGGATCACCAGATCGTCGCCGTCGACGACGCGCTCGGGCAGGATCACGGCATCGGTCATGCGAAGGCTGCGAACAGCTCCTCGAACGCGACGAACTGCCCACCCTTGGTGGACGACGCGACGAGGATGGGCGTGGTGACGCCGGCGTCGAACCAGGCCTCGACGCCCTCGCGCACCCGGCTGACCGGGCCCGACAGCGTGCAGTCGTCGAGCCAACGATCCGACATCAGGCCAGGGATGGCGTCGCGGTCGCGGCGCTCGAGCGCCTCTTCGATCGCACCCATCTCCTCCTCGTACCCGGCTGCCTTCCAGTAGTTCCGGTAGTTCGGGAGCATGACGTAGCCCGACAGGGTCTTGCGGTTGACGGCGCGTGCCGCCTCGATGTCGTCGTCGATGACGGTGGGGATCATGTCGCCGATGAAGAACCCGTCGGACGTCTGACCCTCGGGAATGAGTCCGAGCGAGTGGCCCATGTGCGAGAGCGAGCCGTTGGCCCAGATGGCCCCGTCGGCGATCTCGACCGCGAGGTCGACCATCTTGTCCCGCAGCGCGGCGAGCACGATCGGCGGGACCTCGCCGGCTTGGCGCTCGGCCCCGCGGATCGTCTCGACGTAGTCGCGCACATCCGACAGCGGGCGACCGGTGTCGATGCCGAGCCGGGCGTTCGACGGGCCGTGGCTCACGCCGATGCCGAGTCGGAACCGGCCGTTCGACACCTCCTGGATCGTGCCGGCGTGGGTGGCCAGGTCGACCCCGTGGCGCAGGTAGATCGGTTGGATCGCGGTGCCGAACTCGATGGTGTCGGTGAGGTGGGCGATCGCCTGGCACAGTCCCATCGCGTCGCCGAAGCTCGGGCAGTAGATGCCGGCGAAGCCACGGGACTCGATCTCCTTCACCAGCTCGAACGTGCGGGCCTTGCGTCCGGGGACGGCGGCGAGTGAGACGGCTGGCATGCGGGTCACGGTGGTGCTCCAGGTGATCGGCGGGATCGAGAGGTGTCGTGCGACACAGCGGACAGTAGGCCGTTGAGCCGATGGGCGTGGCGTGTGTCAGCGCGCCGCCGTCAGCTGGCTCTGAGGGGGGCCGGCAGGTCCTCGGCGTGCACGACGCTGAGGTGCTGCACGCACCGGGTCATGGCGATGTAGAGCAGCCGAGCCCCACCGGACTCCTCGGCGAGGAACCGCGCGGGTTCGACGACCACGACGGCGTCGAACTCCAGGCCCTTGGCGGTCGGCGGGTCGACCACCGCCACCGCCCGGTCGAGCCCGCCCCGTTCGGCTG
>CAZBTQ010000016.1:19554-30582 GCA_964494405.1 uncultured Iamiaceae bacterium | reverse complement strand
CGTGACCGCGAGGCAACCCTGCCGGTGTCCACTCGTCCCATGGCACCGAGCGACACCGACCTCCCCGCCGCCGGCACCCGCACCCTGCTGGTGATCGGCAACGGCATGGTCGGCCAGAAGCTGGTCGATCTCGCCGTCGAGGCGATCGAGGGCTCCGACCACCACGCCCGCTGGCGCGTCGTGGTGATCGGCGAGGAGTCCCGTCCCGCCTACGACCGCGTCGGTCTCTCGAGCTGGTTCGAGGGTCGCACCGAGGCCGACCTGAGCCTGGTCGACCCGGCGCTGCTCGACCATGCCCTGGTCGAGTACCGGTTCGGACGCGTCGTGGTCGACCTCGACACCGGCGCCCGCACCGCACTGCTCGACGACGGCAGCCAGCTCACCTACGACGAAGCGGTCCTCGCCACCGGCTCGTTCCCGTTCGTGCCGCCGATCGACGGCCGCCACCTGCCGGGCGTCTTCGTCTACCGCACGCTCGACGACCTCGCCGCGATCCGCGACTGGGCCGGCGTCGAGGGTCGCCGCGTCGGCGCCGTCATCGGCGGCGGGCTACTGGGGCTCGAGGCGGCCAACGCGCTGGCGGCGCTCGGCATGCAGACCCACGTCATCGAGATGGCGCCGCACCTGATGCCCCAGCAGCTCGACGCTCCGTCGGCGACGATGCTCGCCAGGTGGATCACCGAGCTCGGGGTCGAGCTCCACTGCGGTGTGTCGACGTCGTGCCTGCGCGGCGGCGAGGACGGCGTGCGAGCCATCGAGTTCGCCGACCGCGACCCGCTCGACGTGGACCTCGTCGTCTTCTCCGCCGGCATCCGGCCCCGCGACGAGCTGGCCCGCTCCACCGGCATCCAGGTCGGCGAGCGCGGCGGCGTCCTCGTCGACGACGTGTGCCAGACCACGACACCCGGCGTCTCGGCGATCGGCGAGGTGGCCTGCCACGCCGGCCGGGTCCACGGCCTGGTCGCTCCCGGCTACGACATGGCGCGCGTCGTGGTCGACCGGATCTTCGGTGGCGGTGAGCAGGTCTTCGCTCCCGGCACCCCGTCGACGAAGTTGAAGCTCATGGGCGTCGCGGTCGCGTCGTTCGGCCAGACCGTCGCGGACGACACCTGCGAGGAGCTGGTGTTCTCCGACCCGGTCGCCAAGGTGCACCGCAAGCTCGTCGTCGACGCCGACGGCACGCTGCGCGGCGGCATCCTCGTCGGCGACGCCGAGGGCTACGACCTGCTGGCCCTGATGGCCACCGGCGAGGTCCCGACACCGTCCGACATCGGCTCGTTCCTGGCGCCGGTGACCGACGGAACCGCCACCGCCATCGGACCGGACGCCCTCCCCGACACGGCGACGATCTGCTCGTGCAACGCGGTCACCAAGGGCTCGATCTGCGGGGCGGTGGCCGACGGCTGCCACACGCTGAAGGCCGTCGGCGAGTGCACGAAGGCAGGCACCACGTGCGGTGGTTGTGCCCCGACGGTGAACCGCATCCTGAAGGCCGAGCTCGACCGCCACGGCGTCGCCGTCGACCCCCGCCTGTGCGAGCACTTCCCCTACAGCCGCCAGCAGATCTTCGACCTCGTGCGGTTCCACCAACACCGCACCTGGGGCGAGGTGCGCGCCGCGCACGGCACCGGCCGCGGTTGCGAGATCTGCCGGCCGGTCGTCGGGTCGATCCTGGCGTCGCTCGCCAACGGGTACGTCCTCGACGGCGACCAGGCATCGCTCCAGGACACCAACGACCACGCGCTGGCGAACATGCAGCGCAACGGCACCTACTCGGTCGTGCCGCGGATCCCCGGCGGCGAGGTCACCCCGGCGCAGCTCATCGCCCTGGGCCAGATCGCCGAGGACTTCGGGCTGTACACCAAGATCACCGGCGGCCAGCGCATCGACCTGTTCGGTGCCCGGCTCGACCAGCTGCCCGCCATCTGGGCCCGCGTGGTCGACGCCGGGATGGAGTCGGGCCACGCGTACGGCAAGGCGCTGCGCACCGTGAAGTCGTGCGTCGGCGACACCTGGTGCCGGTACGGGGTCCAGGACTCGGTCAGCATGGCAATCCAGGTGGAGCTGCGCTACCGCGGTCTGCGCAGCCCCCACAAGCTCAAGGCGGCGGTCTCGGGATGCGCACGTGAGTGCGCCGAAGCACGGTCGAAGGACGTGGGCGTCATCGCCACGGAATCCGGCTGGAACCTCTACGTCGGCGGCAACGGGGGCACCACGCCCCGACACGCCGACCTGTTCGCCAGCGACCTCGACGACGAGACGCTGCTGCGCTACATCGACCGGTTCCTGATGTTCTACATCCGCACCGCCGACCGCCTACAGCGCACGGCGGCGTGGCTCGAAGAGCTCGACGGCGGCCTCGACTACCTGCGGTCGGTCGTCATCGACGACTCGCTCGGCATCTGCGACGAGCTCGAGGCCGACATGGCCGCACACGTCGAGAACTATCAGTGCGAGTGGACCGCGACCCTCGAGGACCCAGTTCGCCTCGCCAAGTTCGTCGAGTTCGTCAACGCGCCGGACGCCGTGGCCGAGCCGGGCTGGACCCAGATCAGAGGGCAACGGGTCCCGTTGCCGACCAACCGACGGGAGGTCCCCGCATGACCATCATCTCCGATGCCGACACCGCGACCGGCCAGTGGACCGACGTCTGCACGATCGACGCGCTCACCCCGGATCGCGGCGCTGCGGTGCTGGTGGACGGTGACGCGGTCGCGGTCTTCCGTCTGGGCGAGTGCGGTGCGGCCGACGACGGCGAGGTCCTCGCCATCGACCACGTCGACCCCTTCCACGGGGTCGGGGTCCTCGCCCGAGGCCTGGTGGGCTCGGTGGGCGAGCGCGTCGTGGTGGCGTCGCCGTTGCTGAAGCAGCGGTTCGACCTTCGCACCGGCGAGTGCCTCGACGCGCCTGGCGCGTCCGTGCGCACCTGGGACGTCGACGTGGTCGACGGCGCAGTCTTGGTCCGTCGTCGCTGAGCACCCCCAGCCCCGGTGGCCTGGGCGGTCCGGTGCGAACCTGTACTCGCACGTCCGTGACGAAGGGCACGTCGGGGGATCACCGAGACGTCAACTCGTCGAAACGATCTCGAAACGACGTGCCCCGATGATGACCGCCATGGTCGACGGTCCGCTCAACGGCTACGTCATCGGGGTCACCGCCGATCGGCGCGCCGACGAGCAGATGCAGCTGCTCACCCAGCGCGGCGCCGACTGTCTGCACGGACCGGTCATCAAGACCCACCCGCTCGGTCCGGCCGAGGACCTCCAGCGCGCGACCCGAGCGCTGATCGCCGACCCGCCCGACTACGTCCTGCTGACCACCGGCATCGGCGTCCGCGGCTGGCTGGAGGCGGCTGAAGCGCTGGAGGTCGCGGACGGCCTGCTCGCCGCGCTCGGCGGCGCCACCGTCTACGCACGGGGGCCCAAGGCCGCAGGCGCCGCGCTGACCGGCGGCATCGAGGTCACGTGGAGCTCGCCCGAGGCGACGTCGGCCGCGCTCATCCGCCGTCTCGCCGACGACGGTGTCGAGGGCAAGCGGGTGGCGCTCCAACTCGACGGCGCCCTCGGGGCCGAGATCGGCCGCGCCATCGTCGAGCTCGGCGCGCTGCCGGTCGAGGTGCCGGTGTACCGGTGGTCGCTCCCCGAAGACGTCGGACCGGCGAACCGCCTGATCCGCGCCGTCGTCGACGGTCGCGTCGACGCGGTCACGTTCACCGCCCGACCCGCGATCGACAACATGATCGAGATCGCGTCGGAGCTCGGCATCGTCGACGAGTTGATCGCGGCGCTCTGCGACGACGTGGCGGTGTTCTGCGTCGGGCCGGTGTGCGGCGGGCACGCCCGGGCGGTCGGCATCGACCCCGTCTACGAACCGGAGCGGTCCCGCCTGGGGTCGATGGTGCAGCACCTGACGACCTGGTTCGCGGGTCGCGAGCAGCTGCTCGACCTGGCCGGTGTTCCGGTGCGGCTCCAGGGTCGCGTCGTGGTCGTCGACGGAACCGAGCCGGTGCGACTGACCGAGCGCGAGCGCAGCGTCCTCGCCGTGCTCGCCGAGCGGCCCGGCGCGGTGCACTCGAAGCGGTCGTTGCTGCGCTCGGTGTGGGGCCCCACCGAGATCGACGAGCACGTCGTCGAGGTGACGGTTGGCCGACTCCGGCAGCGCCTCGGCCCCGCGTCGGCGGGCATCGAGACCGTGATGCGCCGCGGCTACCGCCTGAGCGAGGTCTGAGCGGTCTCACCCGCGTCGAGTGATCGGCCGATGGCGGCGGGCTCACACCGCCGCCGGCAGGCTGTGCGAGGTTGCACCGAACGGTTCTCGCCGCGATGCGACCGTTGATCACGGTCGTTCACGACGCGGAACCCCGGGCGAAACGCCCGCATCGTTGCATTGCCGACATGAGCGACGACCTGAACCCGGGGGACGTGCGACGAGATGATCGCACGTCCTCGTTCTCTTCCGAACCCCACGCAGCCGTGTCGGTCCGCCAGCGTGACGTGGCGGGCCGCGTCGGATCGCTGTGGAGCTTCACCGGCAAGTACCGGATCCTGCACCTCACCTGGTTCGCCTTCTTCATGACCTTCGTCGTGTGGTTCAACTTCGCACCCTTCGCGAACACGATCCAGGACCAGCTCGGTCTCACCGACGCAGAGAAGAAGACGATCGGGCTCGTGAACGTGGCGCTCACCGTGCCGGCGAGGATCTTCATCGGGATGGCGCTCGACCGTTGGGGACCACGCCGGGTCTATTCGGCGATCCTGGTGTTCGCCGTCGTCCCGAACACGGTCTTCGCCCTGGCCCAGTCGTTCGAGACGCTCGTGTTCAGCCGGCTCGCCCTGTCGGTGGTGGGCGCGGGCTTCGTCGTCGGCATCCGGATGGTGTCGGAGTGGTTCCCGCCGAGAGAGGTCGGGACGGCCGAAGGGGTGTACGGCGGGTGGGGCAACTTCGGCTCGGCCGCCGCGGCGTTCACGCTGCCGGTGCTCGCCGGGGTGTTCGGCGGCGACGACGGCTGGCGATGGGCGATCGGCATGACCGGCGTGATCGGCGCGGGGTTTGGCTTGTTCTACCTGCGGGCCGTCACCGACACACCCGAGGGCGTCACCTACGCCCGCCCCCGTCGCCAAGGCGCCCTCGAGGTCACGTCACCCGGTGGGGTGTGGGGCCTGGCCGCGATGACCGTGCCGATCAACGCGGTGCTCGCCCTGATCGCCTGGCGGATCTGGACGATCGACGCGATGAGCGACGCGGCCCTCGTCGGCGTACTCGCCGCGGTCGGCCTGCTGCTGGTCGTCCAGGAGATCACGGTCTTCCGGGTCAACAAGCCGGCGCTGCGACGGGAGTACGCACCCGAGGACCAGTACCCGTTCCGCACCGTCGTGGCGCTGAGCATCGCCTACTTCGCCACGTTCGGATCCGAGCTGGCGGTGGTGACGATGCTGCCGGGCTTCTTCGCCGACACATGGGGACTCGGCCCCGCCCTTGCCGGCCTCGCCGCCTCGGGGTTCGCCTTCATGAACCTGATGTCGCGGCCCATGGGCGGGATCATGTCCGACGTCCTCGGCAGCAGGAAGCGCACGCTCGGCGTGCTGCTGGTGGGGCTCGTCATCGGCTACGTGCTGATGGCGGCGGTCGGGGCGGCCTGGCCGTGGTGGCTTGCCGTCGGCGCCTGCATGGTGTGCTCGTTCTTCGTGCAGTCCGGCGAAGGTGCGGTGTTCGCCATCGTCCCGCTGGTGAAGAAGCGGGTCTCAGGCCAGGTCGCCGGCATGGCCGGTGCGTTCGGCAACGTCGGCGCCGTCGTCTTCCTCACCGCCCAGCTCTACGTGAGCGAGTCGGTGTTCTTCATGCTGATCGCGGTGGCGGCCGTGGTGGCGGTCATCGCCAACCTGTTCCTCGTCGAGCCGGCCGACAGCTTCGCCGAGGAGCTGGCCGTCGACGAGGTGTTCCCCGCGGCCGTTCCGGTGGTGCCGACGCCACCGGGGCGCGCCGGGTTGGAGCCGCTGCCTGTGCCCGTCGGCCAGTAGGGGCCGACACCGGGCTCGACGCGACCGATCGTCAGGTCCCCGCGGCGGGGGCGGGTGGGGTGTCCCCGCTGTTGCGGCGGCGCCACCAGATGACCGCCGCGGCGATCGGGAGGCCGATGACCAGGAACGGCACGGCGAGGCCCAC
This sequence comes from uncultured Iamiaceae bacterium, assembly GCA_964494405.1. Taxonomy (GTDB): domain Bacteria; phylum Actinomycetota; class Acidimicrobiia; order Acidimicrobiales; family SKKL01; genus Actinomarinicola. The sequence continues at coordinate 24,420 of CAZBTQ010000016.1, read as the reverse complement.
CAGCACGACGATGATGCTGAACACGACGCCGAGCGCACCGGCACCGGTCGCGAGCGCGTCGGCGAAGCCGGGGAGCGACTCGTCGGGTGCGACCGACAGCGCGATGGGGGTGACCTCCGTGCGAACCGCGACCCGCAGCTGAGCACCCGCGTCGTCCACCGGCACCGCGCTCACGTCGGGAGCGGGCGCCACGCCGGGGTCGGCGACGAAGGTCGCCCAGGCGACCACCTCGTCGCCCGGTTCGAGCACGTCGCCCTCCCCGAAGCCCACCAGCGTGACGTCCTCGGGGTCGATGCCGAGCCGGTGGTCGCGCACCTCGATGTCGGACACCGCCACGTTGCCGGCGTTCTCGACCGTCAGGCAGAGCGTGGCGTTGTCGCCCTCGTCGAGCGCGAGCTCGTCCGCACCCGGGCATCGGGCGCCGTCGTCGACGCCGGCGTAGGCCGACACCGCGATGGCCAGCAGTGGGGTAGGGGCCGGCTGGGTGATCGTCATGGTGATCGTCGACAGGGCGACCTGGTCCTGCAACGTCCGGAGCTGGCCGCGCAGCTGCTCGAGCGTGGTCTCGCGCTGGAGGAGCTGTGCTTCGAGCGATGCGACCTGGTCGAGGGTCGACGCGTCGTCGAGCAGTTCCCGCAGCCGTGCCACCGAGATCTCGGCGGTGGTGATCTGGCTCTGGAGGTCGACGACTCGGTCGGTGACGTCATCGCCGCTGACGTCGCGGTGTACCACCTCGCCGAGACCCGACAGCGCGTCGAGCGCGGCCTGGAACTGGTCTGGTCCCACCTTGAACACCAGGACGGATCGCGGCTGGGGGCTGGAGCTCGACTGCTGGCCGAACACGACGCCGCCGAGCGCAGCGACCGCCTGGCGCGCCTGCGCCGTCGCGGCTTCCACGTCAGGTGCCTGGACCTCGAGGGTGGCCGTGTAGACGATCGACCGTCCCAGGTCGGCGGGTGTGAGGGCCACGGGCGTGTTGGTCGGCGCAGCGGGGGCCTCGCTCGCCGTCGCTGCCGACTCGGTGCCAGACGTCGCCCGCTCGGCGGTGGCGTCCTCGGTCGTCGCGCCCGCTCCACCACTCGCGTCGGCGTCGCTCGTGGCGCCTTCCTCGGCCATGATCGGCGCGTCGGCGCCCGAATCGTCGCTGGCCGAGCTGCTGTCGTCGGAGTCGTCGAACCCGCCGGCGCACGCCGCCAGTGCCAGCAGCGCGACGAGCGAGAGCGCTGCCGCAAACCGGCGTCGGAGCAGTCGGCTTGGACAGCCGGCGATCCGCGGGGAAGTGTGGGGACCGGAAGTGGACATGGGACCGCCCTTTCGTCGTCGTCGGGGAATGAGACGACGGTCACCGCGTGGTGGTTCCCGACATCGATACAGGGGGGACACATGAAGATCGGGATGGGTGTCAGCTACACCGGCGATCCGAAGGCGGCCGGCGACCGCGCCGCCGACCTGGAGGCCGCCGGCGTCGACATGCTCTGGGTCGCCGAGCTCTACAGCTTCGATGCCGTCAGCTTGCTCGGCTACCTCGCGGCTCGAACCGAGCGTGTGCAGCTCGCGTCAGGGATCCTGCCGCTGTACTCGCGGACGCCGACGCTGATGGCCATGACCGCGGCCGGTATCGACGCGGTGTCGGGCGGTCGGTTCGTGCTCGGCCTCGGGGCGTCGGGGCCGCAGGTGATCGAGGGTTGGCACGGGGTGCCGTACACCAAGCCCCTCCAAGCGACGCGCGAGTACATCGAGATCTGCCGCAAGGTGTGGCGGCGCGAGGTCGTCGTGCACGACGGCGAGCTGTACCAGCTGCCGCTGCCGGCCGACCAGGGCACCGGACTCGGCAAGCCGCTCAAGATCATCAACCACCCGGTGCGCGACGACATCCCGATCTACCTGGCGAGCCTCGGGCCGAAGAACGTGCAGATGACCGCTGAGATCGCCGACGGTTGGCTGCCGACGGTGTTCCACCCCGACAAGGCGAAGGACGTGTGGGGCGACGACCTGGCCGCCGGCGCCGCGAAGCGGGACGCCGCCATGGCGCCGCTCGAGCTCGCCGTCGGCGGCACGGTCGCGGTGTGCGACGAGGCCACGGCCAAGAAGCTCAAGGACGCGATGCGGCCCGGGATCGCCCTCTACGTGGGCGGCATGGGCGCCAAGACCCGCAACTTCTACAACAACGTCTTCCGCCAGTACGGCTACGAGCAGGAGGGCGAGGAGATCCAGAACCTGTTCCTGTCCGGCAAGAAGCGCGAGGCCGAGGCGGCGATCCCCGACTCGTACCTCGACGCCATCGCCATGGTGGGCGATGAGGGCAAGGTGCGCGAGCGGGTCCAGGCCTACAAGGCGGCGGGTGTGACCCAGCTGCGGGTCAACCCCGCCGGCGAGGACAAGCTCGGCCTGATCGAGAAGGTCAAGGCTTGGGCGGAGTAGCAGCCCGATGAGGTTCGTCGTCTACGGCGCCGGGGCGATCGGTGGTGTCGTCGGCGGTCGGCTCTACGAGCACGGCCACGACGTCACCCTGATCGCCCGGGGCGAGCACCTCCGCGTGATCCAATCGGTCGGCCTGCGGGTCGACTCGCCCGGGGGGAGCATCACGTTGTCGATCCCGGCCGCGTCCGGGCCGGCCGACATCGAGTGGGCCGGCGACGAGGTCGTGCTGCTGGCCGTCAAGGGACAGGACACGGTCGGCGCGCTGGAGGCGCTGCGCGCCGCGGCGCCACCGACGATCGCGGTCGTCTGCCTCCAGAACGGGGTGGCGAACGAGCGAGAGGCGCTGCGGCGGTTCGCCCGCGTGTACGCCGTGCCGGTCATGTCGCCGACCGGCCACCTCGAACCGGGGGTGGTGCAAGCGTGGTCGCACCCGGTGGCCGGCATCTACGACATCGGCCGCTACCCGTCGGGTGTCGACGACACGGCACGGGAGATCGCCGCTGCGCTCGGGTCGTCGGGGTTCGTGTCAGAGCCCCGAGCCGACGTCATGCGCTGGAAGCACCGCAAGCTGCTGATGAACCTGGGCAACTCGGTGCAGGCGCTGTTCGAGCGGGCCGACGGTGCGGACGACCTGGCGCGTGCGGTGCGCGCTGAAGGCGAGGCCGTCCTGGTGGCCGCCGGCGTCGAGGTGGCGACCGCCGAGGAGGACCGCGAGCGGCGCGGCTCCATCCTCCAGCTCGGCCCCATCGAGGGGGCGAGCCGGGGTGGCGGGTCCACCTGGCAAAGCCTCGCCCGAGGCCAGGGCACCGTCGAGACCGACTTCCTCAACGGCGAGATCGTGCTGCTCGGCCGCCTGCACGGGGTGCCGACGCCGCTGAACGAGCGGTTGCAGCGGTGGATGGCTGCCGCCAACCTCGCCGGCGCCGAGCCTGGCGCCGCCGATCTGGAGGCGTTCGAGGCCGAATCGGCGGTCTGACCCCTCTCCTCCCCAGGTTGGGCGCGTGGGGTCCCGGATCCCGGGCTCAGCCGCGCCCGACCAGAGTTGCTGCTCAGCTGTTGGCGAGCTCCTTGAGCAGCGCGCGGGTGCGGTTGCGGCTGGCCGAGCGGTCGTCGCCGACCTGGAACGGCGCGGCCCACACGTCGGTGGCGCCGGCGTCGAACAGGCCCTGGATCTGTGCAGCCACCGAGGCTTCGTCGCCGACGATCGCTGCCTCTGCCGGACCCGCAGCGCCGCCGTGGTCGAGCAGGCGGCGGTAGTTCGGCAGGGTGCCGTAGACGACGAACTGCTCGGCGGCGACCTTGCGGGCCTCATCGACGTCGTCGTGCACGGCCACGGGCAGGCCGGCGACGATGCGCGGCGCGGGGCGTCCGGCGGATTCGGCGGCGGCGTTGATGCGCGGTGCGACGTGGGACTCGATCGCCTGGGCGTTGCCCATCCACAGCACCGTGCCGTCGGCCTTCTCGCCGGCGACGCGCAGCAGGCGCGGGCCGAGCGCCGCCAGCAGCACCGGCACCTCGTGCGGCGCTGCACCGCCACCTCCCATGCGGCCGGCGCCGCGGAAGGTGAGGTCGTCGCCCTCGACGGTGACGTCCTCGCCGCGCAGGAGCGGCATCAAGATGTCGACGTACTCCTCGGTGTGACGTCCCGGGTGGTCGTAGTCCATCCCGTAGACGCCCTCGATGACCGGCTGGTGCGACGGCCCGATGCCGAGCACGAACCCCGGCCGGCCCATGGCGGCGGCGATGGCGGCGGTGCGCGAGGCCATGAGCGAGGGATGGCAGGGATAGGTCTGGATGATCGAGGTGCCGATCTCGATCGAGCTCGTCGCGGCGCCGACGGCGGCGAGCATCGGGTCGCTGCCGCCGCCCCCGGGGTACCAGATGGCGGAGAACCCTTCGTCCTCGGCGCGTGTGGCTTGGGCGATCGCCTTCTCGATGGAGGGGGCCCCTCCGGTCAGTCCGATTCTCATGACGGCGAACCTACCCGTCGCCTCGCAGCGATGCCCTGCCGCGGACGAGGATGGCCCCATGATCTTCCACATCGCCCGGCTCTCGACCTGGCAGGCCGCGGTCGCCGACGGCCATTACCGACAGTCGACGATCGACCGCACCCTCGACGAGGAGGGCTTCATCCACGCGAGCGGGGCCGACCAGCTCCAGGGCGTGGCCGACCGCTACTACCAGGACGTCGCCGACGACCTCGTGCTGTTGGTCATCGACCCGGATCGGCTCGACGTGCCGCTGGTGCACGAGTCGCCGCCCGGGCGGGACGAGACGTTCCCGCACCTGTACGGGCCGCTCGCGGTCGATTCGGTGATCGAGGTGCGTCCGCTCGGCCGTGGGTCCGACGGCCGCCTGGTCATCGAGGTCTGACGAGCCGGAGGGCCGCGCCGCCAACCGTGAGTCCTCGCCGGGCCATGGCCCGAAAACTGCTCACAGAATCGG
>CAZBTQ010000016.1:8930-19454 GCA_964494405.1 uncultured Iamiaceae bacterium | reverse complement strand
TGGCCGCCGGGCACCTCGACGTCGAGCGATCGCTCGTCCACGACCTGGCCGTCGCGGGCGAGCAGCGCCCGGATCGTGGGATCGCAGTAGTCCGAGTAGAGGTAGGCACCACGCAGCGCCGGCAGCGCGTCGCCGCGGCTGACGAACCCACCGGTCACCGAGCAGCCGGGGCCTTGCGGGTAGTCGAACACCGGCGGCACGTAGTCGGCGGGCGCCTCGCCACCACCGAACGCGTCGTTGCCCTCGAAGATCGGCCAGCCGAGGTTGGCGCCCCGTCCGGCCGCCTCGTCACCGCTGGAGCCGGGCCCGGCGACCAGGACGTTGATCTCCTCGATGCGGTTCTGACCCACGTCGGCGATCCACAGGTCGCCCGTCTCCCGATCCCAGGAGAACCGCCAGGGGTTGCGCACGCCGGTGATCCAGATCTCGGGTCGAGCTCCGCCGGCGCCGTCGGCGAACGGGTTGCCGGACGGGATGCCGTAGGCGAGCCCATCGGCTGGAGTCGACGGGTCGATCCGCAGCATCGCACCCAGCACGCGGGTCGGGTCCTGCGCGGTGCCGAGCGGATCGCCACCTCCGCCGCCGTCACCGAGCCCGAGGTAGAGGTACCCGTCGGGCCCGAACCCGATGTCGCCACCGTTGTGGTTGCCGAACGGCTGCTCGGTGGCGAACACCTCACGACGTGACGCCGGGTCGACGGTGTCGCCCTCGATCGCCCACTCGTCGACGCGCGTGTTCCCCGACGGGTCGGTGAAGCTCAGGTACAGGTGCCCGCCGTCGGGCGAGAACGAGATGCCGAGCAGCCCCCGCTCGGCGCTGGTCGTGGTGTCGACGGTGACGATCGCCTCGCCGACCTCGGCGCGCACGCCCCCGCCGGTGAGCGCGGTGAAGGTGATCGGCCGTGCCGATCCGCCACGCTCCGCGACGTAGAGCGTGTCGGTGCCCGCCCGCGCGCTGATCGCGGTGGGCGCGGAGACCCTGGCGATCTCGGTCAGCGAGATGGCGGCACCGGACAGGTCGTCGACCGATGGCGGCACGGTCGACGTGGACGTCTCGCCGTCGTCACCGTCAACGTCGCCGGCGACCGATGTGGTGGTGCGATCCGGCAGCAGCGTCGTCGACCCCGTCGGGTCGCCGCCGTCGTCCCCGCACGCGGCCGCGAGGCAGCTCGCCGCGACGACCACGACGATGGCCGAGAAGCGGCGGCCGCCGCGCCACGCACCGGGCATCACGCCTCGAGCACCCGGATGAGGCCCTCTTGGACCACCGACACGGCGAGCGCGCCGTCGTGGGTGAAGATCGACCCCCGCGCCAGCCCGAGCGCCCGCGACGTCGACGGCGTGTCCTGCGCGTAGAGCAGCCACTCGTCGACCCGGAACGGCCGGTGGAACCACATCGCGTGGTCGAGGCTCGCCATCATGATCTCGTCGCCCCAGCCGCCCCGCCCGTGCGGCAGCAGCGTCGTGTCGAGCAGCGTCATGTCGGACAGGTAGGTGAGCACCGCTGTGTGCACCAGCGGATCGTCCGGCAACGTGCCGTCCGCGCGCACCCATACCCGCGAGACCGGCGGCAGCGGATCGTGGGAGCCGGGTGGCACGAAGTCGACGTGACGGGTGTCGATCGGCCGCGGGCGTTCGAACCACTCGCCCATCTGTTGGGCCCACGGCGCCATGCGGGTCCGCATGTCGGGCACTGTCTCGGGATCGGGCGCGTCGGGCATGGGGATCTGGTGATCGAGACCGGGCTCGTCGACGTGGAAGGACACGGCCAGGTTGAAGATCGCCTTGCCGTGCTGGATGGCGACGACGCGCCGCGTGGTGAACGACCGCCCGTCGCGGATCCTGTCGACCTCGTAGAGGATCGGCACCAGCGGGTCGCCCGGCCGCAGGAAGTACGAGTGCAGCGAGTGGACGGTGCCGACCTCGACGGTGCGGGCCGCGGCGATCAGCGCCTGCGCCGCGACCTGGCCCCCGAAGACCCGCTGACGGTTCTCGTCGGGCGACACGCCACGGAAGATGTTGACCTCGATCGCCTCGAGGTCGAGCAGATCGACGAGGTCGTCGAGCGCCTGCTGGTCGGACATGGCGAACATCGTCGCACGCGGCCTCGGCTCGGGGGCGCCGATGCGGACGCCTCAACTTCGCGCCGGTACGCTCCGATCTGATGTCGATGGCCGCCACCGCACGCTCCCGCCTGAAGGAGCTCCAGGACGCCCACCTGCTCCGGGCCCTGAAGTACGCCTCGGTCTCGGTCGTGGGCGTCGCCGTCACCCAGGTCCTGCTGCTCCTCACCTACCAGAACGGCGAGGGCCTGTCGGGTGGCTGGTCCAACTTCATCAGCGTCAGCATCGCGTCGGTCCCGGCCTACGTGCTCAACCGGCGCTGGGTCTGGCAGAAGTCCGGCAACCACAGCATGCGTCGCGAGGTGCTGCCCTTCTGGGGCTTCTCGTTCGCCGGGCTGCTCATCTCCACCGTCGCCGTCGGCTTCGTGTCCAGCCACTGGGAATCCCAGCTCGCGGTGAGCCTCACGAACATCGCGTCGTTCGGCGTGCTGTGGGTGGCCAAGTACTTCGTGCTCGACGCGTGGATGTTCGGTGCCGGCCACCACAGCACCCTCGACGAGGCCATCGTCGAGGAGCTCGCCCAGGTCGGTCACGACGATCCGCTCGACGGGACCGCGCCCGAGGGTGCCTGATCCGCGTCGGGGCCTCCCCGAGGCTCCACCCATCGATTCGGACCTTCGAGCGGCCGCCGAGGCTGCCCGTGGCTTCATGCCGCCCGACGAGGGGCTCGCGCTCTACCAGGCCGGGTGCGCGGCGCGCGGCGGGCCGTTGCTCGAGGTCGGTAGCTACTGCGGCAAGTCGGCCACCTACCTGGGAGCGGCGGCACGACAGGTCGGGTCGGTCCTGTTCGCCGTCGACCACCACCGAGGATCGGAGGAGAACCAGGCCGGGTGGGAGCACCATGAGGCCGACCTGGTCGACCCCGACACCGGCCTGATGGACACGCTGCCCACCTTCCGTCGCACGATCCTCGACGCCGGCCTGGAGGGCACCGTCGTCGCGGTCGTCGCCGACTCGCCGACGCTCGCCGCCCACTGGACGACGCCGCTCGGCTTCTTGTTCATCGACGGGGGCCACGGCGCCGAACCGGCCCACCGCGACTACCAGACCTGGGTCCCCCACGTCGCGGTGGGCGGCATCCTCGCCATCCACGACGTGTTCCCCGACCCCGCCGACGGCGGTCGACCTCCCTACGAGATCTACCTGCGGGCCTTGGACTCCGGCGCGTTCGTCGAGATCGGCGCCACCGGATCGCTGCGGGTCCTCCGTCGCACCGGCCCCGGCACCTGACGCGACACAGCTCAGGTCGGGTCGCTGACCTCTTGGTCGCGGGGGTCACGGGAGGACGGGTCGAAGCCGACGAGCGGGGCCACGCACGCCTGATCGGTGAACAGCCCGGCTGTGGGGCTGGTGCCGTCGAGCGCATCGGCAGCGAGCACGACTGCCGCGGCCGTGTAGGTGCTCTGCTCCCCTCCGGGGAACGTGTCCTCCTGCGGGTACACCCGACCGGTCCAGTAGCGGCCGTCGTCGGTGCGCTGCGACCTCGTCCACGCGAACAGCTCGGTGGCGCGCTCGACCTCGCCGACCGCGAGGTGGGCGAGCGTGCACTCGCAGGTCTCGGCCACGGTGACCCATGGTCGGTCCGACACGCAGCGCACTCCCTTTCCGGGCATCACGAACGTGTCGTAGCGCTCGGCCAGGTGCTCGACGCCCCGTTCGCCGGTCAGCACGCCGGCGAGGATCGGGTAGTACCAGTCCATCGCCCAGCGGTGCTTGGGGGCGAAGGCGTCGGGCTCGTGCTCGATGACGTGGGCGAGCTGCGCGGCCGACAGCTCCCAGTCGGGCCGCTCGTGGTCCAGCTCGGCGGCGATCGTGATCGCGCACCGCAGGCTGTGGCAGATGCTCGACGAGCCGGTGAGCAGCGCGAACGACCACGGCGTGCCGTCGGCGTGTCGCGCCCAGATGATCTCGCCGCGCGGCGTCTGGAGGTCGAGGACGAAGTCGATGGCAGGCTCGACGACCGCCCACATCGTCTCGAGGAAGCCGCGGTCGCCGGTGAGCAGCCAGTGGTGCAGCACCCCGGCGGCGACGTAGGCGCACGTGTTGGCGTCGAGCTTGTCCTGCTCGACCGAGTCGGCCAGGTAGTACTGGTGCCACGAACCGTCGGCCCGCTGCGTGGACCGCAGCCACTCGTAGGCCCGCTCGGCCTCGGCGACGAACCCGGTACGCGCGAGCGCCATCGCCGCCTCGGTGTGGTTCCACGCGTCGGCGTGGCCGCCGGGGAACCACGGGATCATGCCGCTCGGGAGCTGCCAGTCGGCGATGCACGACGCGGTGGCGCGCACCTCGTCGGCGCTCAGGAGCCCGTCGACCGAGGGTGGCTGGATGTCAGGCGACACGGCTGAGGGCCTCGACGGGCTTGGTGGCGTACACAGCGATGCTCTTGCCGATGAGCGGGTTGAGCGCCCGCTCGGCCAGGCGGGTGACGGTGGGCGTCTGCACGATGTCCCACTCGAGCAGCCGGCGGTAGGCCGATACGAGCGGGTTGTCGTCGTTGGTGGGGCCGACGGCGCACTTCAGCCACCAGTAGGGGGTGTGGAGCGCGTGTGCGAGGTGCGAACCGGTGGGTTCGAGCCCGGCGTCGGCGAGCAGGCCCCGCATCGACGACTCGGTGTAGATGCGCAGGTGGCCGCCCTCGACGTGGGGCGCGTGGTACTCCGACGAGAGCTTCCAGCAGACGGTCTCGGCCAGCCACGCCGGCACGGTGACGGCCATCGTGCCGCCCGGTCGCAACACCCGGGCCAGCTCGCGGATCGCCGTCGCGTCGTCGGGCAGGTGCTCGACGACCTCCGAGGCGATGATGCGGTCGAAGCAGCCGTCGGGGAAGGGGAGCCGGTGGGCGTCGCCGCGTGCAGATGCGCCCGTCGCGCCCTCAGGCGCCTCGCCCTCGGCGACGAGCGCAGCGAACAGGGCGTTCACCTGGCGCAGCTCCTCGATCGAGTAGTCGAACGCGACGACATCGGCGCCGCGCCGCAGCCCCTCGAACGCGTGGCGGCCGAACCCGCAACCGAGGTCGAGGAGGCGCTCGCCCGGCCGCAGGCCGAGCCGGTCGTAGTCGACGGTGAGCATCAGCGGCGCACGATCCTGGGTGCCTGCGGGGGGCGACGGGCGGGCCACTCGTCGAGCAGCGCCCGGTAGTGGTCGACGGTGGCCTCGGCGGTGTGACGCCAACTCCACCGCTCGATGACGCGTGTGCGCCCGGCGGCGCCGATGCGGGCGCGGGCGTCGGGGTCGTCGAGGGCGTTGGCGATGGTGGCGGCGAGGGCGGCCGAGTCGCCAGGCGGCACCTGGAAGCACGTCTCTCCGTCGGCACCGGTGACTTCCGGGAGGGCGCCGCCGGTGGTGGCGACGAGCGGCACGCCGCAGCTCATGGCCTCGATCGCCGGCAGGGAGAAGCCCTCGTAGAGCGACGGCACGACGGCCAGGTCGGCCTCCGCGTACAGCTCGACGATGCGCTCGTCCGGCACCCCGGTGATGAACTCGATGTGCTCGGCCAGACCGAGCTCCTCGATCGTGCGCGCCGAGGGGCCGTCGGGCTTGGGCCGCCCGATGACCACGAGGTCGACCTCGCGCTCGGTGCGCAGCTTGGCGACGGCTTCGAGCAGGTAGCGCAGGCCCTTCATGGTGACGTCGGCCGACGCGGTGGTGATGAGGCGACCGGGGCGACGGGCGACCTCGGGCCGGGGCGAGAACAGCTCCGGGTCGACGCCGACGGGCACGACGTGGAGCCGGTCGAGCTCGACCTGGTGGTCGCGGTGGATGTCGCTGAGGGAGTTCTCCGACACCGTGATGACCCGGGTGAGGCGGGTGGCGACCCGGGTCTGCATGCCGGTGAACGCATACCACCGGGCCTTGGAGAACCGCTGCCAGCTCGTGGCGGCGTGCTCCATCTCGAGGCGGCGGTCGACGGTGATGGGGTGGTGGATCGTGCCGAGGACCGGCAGACCCATCTTCTCGATGGCGAGCAACCCGTAGCCGAGGCTCTGGTTGTCGTGCACCAGGTCGAAGTCGCCGACCCGCGAGCGCAGGTGCTGGGCCGCGCGGACGGTGAACGCCAAGGGCTCGGGGAACGTGCCGGAGGAGAAGGCGGTGACCTCGACCCAGTCGCCGAGCGTCTTCAGCTCCCAGATCCCGGGCATCCGCATGGGGAAGTAGTCGTTGTAGATGTCGAGGCTCGGCAGCTCGACGAGGGGGACGCGCGGGTCGAGCACCGGGAACGGCTGGCCGCCGAGCACCTCGACGTGGTGGCCGAGGTCGACGAGCGCCTTGCTGAGGTGGCGGACGTAGACGCCCTGGCCACCGACGTGGGGCTTCCCCCGGTAGGCGAGCAGCGCGATGCGGAGGGGTTCGTGGGGGGCGGGCATGAGGGGAACAGCCTTGTTGCCACATGACAGGCGGTCAAGTAGTCCCCACCGCTACGTCCGGCGGAACATATGGTTCTGGCGTGGAACCGCCGGCCCGACCGGCTCGTGCCCGCCGGCTCGGCGGGCGGCGGGCCGAGGACGATGCGCTCTCACGCCTCGTGGCCGAACACGGCGAAGCGGTGTGGCGGCTCGCGCGCTCGGTGGTTCGCGACTCTTCGCTCGCTGACGACGTTGTTCAAGAGACGATGGTGAAGGCGTGGAGAGCGATGTCGGATCCCGATGGACCCCAGTTCGAAGGTGGCACGGTCCCGCGTGCGTGGCTGATGAAGGTCGCGCGCAACACCGCGATCTCCCTGCTGCGGACCCGGCGTGACGACCCGACCGAGCCCGACGACCTGGTCGGTGTCGCCGCGAGCGGCACCGGGACGAGCGTCGCGGCCACCGATCGCATCGCCATGGAGCACATGTGGACCGCGATGGCCGAACTCGACGAGACCTCCCGGTCGGTGGTCGTCATGCGCGAGCTGTCCGGGATGAGCTACGAGGAGATCGCCGAGGTGCTCGACGTGCCGTTGCCCACCGTCAAGACCCGACTGTTCAGGGCGAGGCGCCTCTTGCAGGTCTCGATGAAGGAGTGGCGATCGTGAGCAGTGAGCACCCCTCCGACGCCGTGCTGGCGGTCTGGTTGGAGACGGGCCAGCCGTCGTCGGTCGACGACCACGTCGCGACCTGCGGCGAGTGCACCGCCCGTCTCGACGCCTCGACCGAGCTGGGGAGCCTCCACCAGGACCTCGCGGTCGCGACCAGTCCGCCCTCGGACCTGGAGGATCGCCTCACCGTCGGGGTGCGGGGCCGCCTGGCCGCGCAGGAGGCGGTCTCGGTCCTGGTCGAGATGCTGGCGCTGCCGCTGCGGACCGCGGCCGTGCTGATCGGTGGCGACGAGCCGGCCCGGCGCGGGGTCACCACCCTTGACGCCATGGCCGACGAGACTCACGACGACGACGGGGAGCGACGCGATGGATGACACCTGGGCAGTGGCGATCGGTGCGGTGGCGATCGGCCTGATGGCCGGCCTCGCCGGTGCCGGCCTCCTGTACCGGGCGCTCACGTCAGGCCGCCGCGACGATCCGACCTACAGGGACTCGGCGCGGGCGATGGCGATCTCGTGCTTCATCTTCTTCACGGTCGCGGGCGGGGTCGTGGCCCTGTCGGTGCTCAACGAGGACTCGTTCGAAGACGTGCCGTCCCAACTCGTCGACCTGCTCCCCGAGTTCCTCACCGCCGGGCTGATCCTGGTCGGCGGTCGTGCCATCGCGCTCGCTGCCGGCAGCGTCGTGCAGCAGTCGCTCCAGGCGTCGTCGAGCCGGGTGCGCGACGGTGCCGCACGCCTGGTCCGCTTCACGATCACCGCTGCGGCGATCGTCATCGCCCTCGCCCAGGTCGGGGTCAACACGACCCTGCTCCAGATCATCGGCGGCGCGGTGCTGTTCGGCCTGGCCCTGTCGTGCGCGCTGCTCGTGGGGCTCGGTGGGCAGAACGTGGCTGCCGAGGTGGCTGCGGGTCGGTACGTGACCCGCGTGCTGCGGTTGGGTGACCGTGTCGAGGTGCGCCTGAGCGCCGACGACGTGGTGGTCGGCGAGGTCGTCGCCCTCGACCCCGGTTCGGTCGCGATCGCCGGCGACGACGGGTCGGTCCGCCACCTCGCCAACCGGGCCGTGCTGAGCGCCGGCCCCCGCGTCCTGCCGGACTGACGCCCCTCCTCGGTACGCGCGAAACTGGGTCGAACGGCCCATTCGCGGCGATCTCGCGACTTCGGAGCCGTCCCGTGCGTTGTACGGGTACAGGGCCTGGTCGCCAGACCGGGCCCACGAATCGAGGCAACGGCTTGGACTCCCGTTCCCTTCTGTCAGCGAGATGGCCGCCGCCTGGCGGTCATCTTGCTTTTTCGGCCGCGACGGGGCCCGTAGGGTCGGCGCCGTGCGCGCGCTGCTCCAGAGGGTCACCCAGGCTTCTGTGTCGGTCGACGACCAGGTCGTCGGCGAGATCGGCCCCGGCCTGTGCGTCCTGGTCGGCGTCACCCATGACGACACCGAGGCCGAGGCGCAGAAGTTGGCGTCGAAGCTCTGGGGGGTGCGGGTGTTCGACGACGCCGATGGGGCCATGAACCTCTCGGTCGCCGAGACGGGTGGTGCGCTGTTGGTCATCAGCCAATTCACCCTGTACGGGGACAGCCGCAAGGGTCGGCGGCCGACGTGGATCGCCGCGGCGCGGCCCGAGCAGGCCGAGCCGCTGGTCGTGGCCGTCGTCGACGCCCTTCGCGAGCTCGGCGCCACGGTGGCGACCGGCCGCTTCGGTGCCGACATGGCCGTGTCGCTCGTGAACGACGGCCCCGTGACCCTGCTGATCGAGGTCTGAGCGATGTTGCACGCCACCGGGGTCGGCCGGCGCCACGGCGGCCAGACCATCCTCGATGGGATCTCGCTGTCGATCGACCGATCCAGCCGGATCGGCATCGTCGGCCCGAACGGCGTCGGCAAGTCGACGCTGCTGCGGATCCTCGCCGGGCTCGAGCAGCCCGACGAGGGGCGGGTGCGACGCGCGCCCGCATCGGCGACGGTGGGATGGCTGCCCCAGGAGACCGATGCCCGCACTGGCGAGACGCTGCGTGCGTACCTGGCTCGGCGAACTGGCGTCACGCTGGCCGAGATGCGGCTGGAGGCCGCCACCGGGGCGTTGGCAGTCGACGCGCCGGGCGCGGCCGACGACTACGCCGCGGCGCTCGAGGAGATGCTCGCGCTCGGCGGCGCCGACCTCGACGCCCGGTCGGCCGCCGTCTGCGAGCAGGTGGGCATCCCCGCCGACCGGCTCGACCTCCCCGTCGGCGTGCTCAGCGGCGGCCAGGCCGCCCGCGCGGCGCTCGCGGCGATCCTGCTCAGCCGCTTCGACGTGCTGCTGCTCGACGAGCCGACCAACAACCTCGACTTCGCTGGACTGGACCTGCTCGAAGGGTTCCTGGCGCACGTCGATGCCGGCATCGTCGTCGTGTCCCACGACCGGGCGTTCCTCGACCGCGTCGTCACGCGCATCGTCGAGATCCACGAGCACACCCACCAGGCCACCTTCTACGCCGGTGGATGGTCCGACTACGTGGCCGCGAGGGCGCTGGCCCGCGAGCAGCAGTACGCCGCGCACGACACCTACGTCACCGAACGGTCCCGGTTGCAGCAGCGCCAGCGCACGCAGCGGGGCTGGGCCGACAAGGGCGTGGGGAAGGCGCGACGCTCCGGCGAGCCCGACAAGAACATCCGCCACCACCAGGCCGAGACCAGCGAGAACCAGGCGTCGAAGGTCAAGGCCACCGAGAAGGCGATCGAGCGCCTGGAGAAGGTCGACAAGCCGTGGGAGGGGTGGCGGCTCCAGATGACGCTCGCCGCCTCGTCGCGCGCCGGCGACGTGGTGGCCCGGCTCGACTCGGCGGTCGTGCGTCGGGGGAGCTTCGTGCTCGGCCCGATCGACCTGGAGCTGGCCTGGCAGGACCGCCTGGCGCTGGTCGGACCGAACGGGTCGGGCAAGTCGACCCTGCTCGGCGCCCTGCTCGGGCAGATCCCCCTGGAGTCCGGCAGCCGGTGGATGGGGCCGAGCGTGGTGGTGGGCGAGCTCGACCAGCAGCGGCTCGCGGCGGTCGACGACGATCCGACCGGCTCGACGACGGTCATCGACTGGTTCCTCGGGCGGACGGGCTCGACGATGTCGGAGGGCCGCTCGTTGCTGGCCAAGTTCGGCCTCGAAGCCGACCACGTGGAACGCGTCGCCGCGCACCTCAGCCCGGGCGAGCGCACGCGGCTCGTCCTCGCCGCGCTGATGGCCGAGGGCACGAACCTGCTGGTGCTCGACGAGCCGACCAACCACCTCGACCTCGACGCCATCGAGCAGCTGGAGTCGGCGCTCGACGGGTTCGACGGGACGTTGGTGCTGGTCACCCACGACCGCCGGCTACTGGAGTCGGTCCACCTCACCCGCACCATCGACCTGGGTTGA
>CAZBTQ010000016.1:0-8830 GCA_964494405.1 uncultured Iamiaceae bacterium | reverse complement strand
CGACCGCCGGCTACTGGAGTCGGTCCACCTCACCCGCACCATCGACCTGGGTTGAGGTGACGCTGCGAGCGGATCATCGAGGTCGGTAGACGTCGCGGCGGTGGTCGACCCGCAGGACGGTCACCGTCCTCTCGGCCTCGTCGATGCGGTAGAGGACCCGATATGTCCCGCGGCGGGCACTGTGGATGCCGACGAGTTCGTTGCGCAATGGACGCCCGACCCGTTGCGGATTGTCGATCAGGGCGGTGGTGATGAACTTGAGGACGGCCGCGCCGACCGGCTCAGTCAAACCCTCGCTGATGGTGCGCGCTGCCGGACCGGACACGACGAGCCCATAGGGGCCAGAGCTCACGCCTCTGCGGATGGACGCAAGGCACGGACGGCGTCGACGCCACGCACGACGTCGCCTGCAGCGACTGCTACCTCTGCTGCGACGAGCTCTCGGATCGCTTTGTGATCTCCCAGGAGCTCGAGCGTCTCTTCCAAGCTGTCTAGGTCGTCGAGACTGATCAGCACAGCTGTCGGGCGCCCGTTTCGTGTGATCACGACCCGCTCGTGCTCGCGGTCGACCCGGTCGACGAACTCGGAGAACCGGTCCTTCACGTTGCGCAGGGAGTCAGTCGTCATGGCCAGGATTGTGCCACGGGCCGTGTGAGACGGCTACCCCTGTGCTCCTTCGGCGGCATCGACCTCTCGGCGTCGCCCGAACCGGTCCGAGGCCACGACCCACGAGAGGGCCACCACGGCGACGGCCAGCACGATCGCCGGCTTGTCGCCGAGCGAGGTCGCCCAGGTGTTGCCCTCGCGGCGTTCCACGGTGGCGTGCAGCACGACGCGCTCGCTGATCGAGGTCCGCTGGGCGACGGTGCCGTCCGGTTCGACGACGGCGCTGAACCCGGTGGGAGCGGCCTGGATGACCCAGCGGTCGGTCTCCAACGCTCGCAACCGCGACGACGCGACCTGCTGGGACTGCACCATCGTCAACCAGTACGACGCGCCGTTGGTCGGGTTCACCACCAGCTCGGCGCCGAGCTCGACGCCTTCTCGCACGCGTCCGGCGAAGAACACCTCCCACGAGATCGGCACCGAGACCGGGCCGACCGACGTGTCGACGACCGCGGGGACGGTCCCTGCCACGGCGTCCTTGCCCGGCAGGTCGCCCGAGAACGACTCGAGCAGCGACCGCAGCGGCACGAACTCACCGAACGGCACGATCCGCACCTTCGTGTAGCTGTCGCCCACCTCGCCGTCGGGGCCGATGACGACGGCATCGTTGGAGAAGCTCTCGGTGTCGAGGGTCTCGACGACGCCGACGATGATCGACGCGTCGTGGCGCCGGGCGATCTCGCCGAGGATCTGCGCCTCGGCGGAGTCCTCGAACCGGCCGACGACGTGCACGACGTTCTCGGGCCACACGATCAGGTCGACCGGGTCCTCGATCAGCAGCGACGCCTCGACGTGGCGCTCGAAGACCACCCTCGCGTCGTCGGGCGCGGCCCGGGTGCGCTGGGGACCGCCGCCCTGGACGATGGCGACGTCGATCTCGTCGACCGCTGTGGTGGTGGGCGCGACGAGGGCGACGAGCACCGCGGCGAGCACGACGCCCGCCCCGATGGCCGCTGTGCGCCATCGGCGGCGCAGGAGCGAGGCGAGCACCTGGCCGGCCACGACGGTGACCGCGACGAGCAGGAGCGAACCGGCGACGCGGACGACCTCGACGAACGGGCCGGCTGCCTGGCCCTGGGGGATCGTGGCGAGGGGAACGCCGCCGAACGGCCACGCCCAGCGGGTGGCCTCGGCGAGCACGAACGCCGCGGGCAGCCCGACGAGGCGTCCGCGCCCGGGCGGGGTGGCTGCGACCGCCAGGCCGAAGTAGGCGGCGTAGAAGATGGCGGCGACGACGTACCCCGGTGGGGTGAGGTCCCACATCCACAACATGCCCGGCCCGAGCCACGCCAGGCAGGTGAGCCAGGTGCGACGGAACCTGGCGCCGGCGGGCTGGTCGGCGACCAGCAGGTCGAGGAGCGCGATGCCGACGAACGCCAGCGGCCACCACCCCCAGGGTGGGAGCGCGGCGCACAGGCACAGCCCGGCGACGATGCAGCGGACACCGACGGGGAGGGAGGCGATCCGATCGGCGGGCGACATGGGCCGCGATGATCGTCCGACCTGCCCCTTCGACTCCAGTCGCGTGCTCTACCGTCGCCGCATGCCGTCGTCGCCCCGTCGTGTCCTCGCCCTGTTCGTCGCGCTGCTCGTGGCCGGTCTGGCCGGGCTGGCGGGAGCCGGTCCTGCCTCGGCGCACGGCGACGCCGGGGTGATCGTCGTCGACACGCCGGAGCCTCGCGGCGACCTCACGGTCGGCCTTCGCGTGCTGCTCACCTACGAGAACGATGACGAACCGGTCACCGGCGACGAGGTGGGCGAGATCGTCGTCGTGGGCACCGGACCGGGCGGCCAGACCATCGGTCCCGAGGCGGCGTTCGTGGCCACCGATGTGCCGGGCGTGTTCGCCGTCGACGTCACGTTCCCCGCCGAAGGGACGTGGGAGGTCACGGTGACGTCGTCGGAGCCGGCAGCGAGCGCCACGACCACGGTCGAGGTCGCCGAACCAGCGCCCAGCGAGACCTCCGACCCCGACGAGGCCGACGAGCCGACGAGCGACATGACGACCTCCGTCGACGACGAGGGGTCCGCTCGCATCGTCGAGCGCGGGTCGGGCGACGGCAGTTCAACCCCGCTGCTCGTCACGCTGCTGGTGGCCGGCGTGCTCGCGGCCGCCGGGATCGCCGGCGCCGTCGCGCTACGCCGTCGCAACCGCTCGGCCTGATCTCCTTGCCGGTCAGGACAGCGACGCGGCGGCGGTGCGACCGGAGTTGATGCAGGCGGGGATCCCGACCCCCCGGTAGGCGGCGCCCGCGAGGACGAGCCCGGGGGCGGCGTCCGCGAGTGCCGCCTCGATGCGGTCGACGCGCGCCGAGTGGCCCGGCGTGTACTGCGGGAACGACCGCGGCCAGCGGGTGATGCGCACATCGGTCGGCTCGCCGGACAGACCCATCGTGGTGGCGAGGTCGGCGAGCACCGCCGCGAGCAGCTCGTCGTCGTCCATCTGGATGGCGCGGTCGTCGCCGTAGCGCCCCGCCGACGCCCGCAGGAGCAGCTGGCCCGGCGAGTCGAGGTGGGGCCACTTCACCGACGTCCACGTGCACGCCGTGAGCAGGAGGCCCTCGACGCGGGGGATCAGGTAGCCGCTGGCGTCGAGCGGGCGGCTCACCGCCGAGGTCGGCACCGCGAGCGCGGTGAGCACGACCGACGAGTAGTCGATCGCGTCGAGCTCGGCGCTCGCGGCGGGGGCCAGGTCGGCGACCAGGCGGGCGGTGACGTAGGAGGGCGTGGCGAGGACGGCGCCGTCGACGTCGAGGTGCTCGGTCGCGGTGCCGGAGGAGACCGCGAGGCGGTAGCCGCCGTCGACCCGGTCGATGCCGGTGACCGAGGTGCCGGTGCGGATCTGGGCACCGTCGAGCGACTCGACCAGCGCGTCGACGAGGCGCCGAAGGCCACCGCGCAGCGTGTAGAAGACCGGCGCCCCGCTCGGTGCCGGTGCCGCTGCCCGCTGTGCCCGCAGGGACTCGATCAGGCTCGGGTGGCGGCCCGCCGCGGCGGCGATCTGTGGTGCTCCGGCGGCGAGGCTCAGCCGGTCGGCGTCGCCCGCGTTGATGCCGCCGAGCAGCGGGTCGACCATGCGCTCGAGGATCTCGTCGCCGAGCCGGCGGCGGATGAGGTCGCCCACCGACTCGTCGCCGTCGGGCAGGTCGGTCGGCCGGTCGTCGGGGGCGGTCAGGTCCTCGGCCGCTCGCGCCACCGCCTCGGGCGACACGACGCCGCTGTCGGCGAGGGCGTCGAGGTCGGTGGGGATGCCGAGGACGTTGCCCTCCGGCAGCCGGCGCAGCTCGCCGCGGCTGAAGAGATAGGCGGATCCGGGCGGCTGGGGGATCAGCTCGTCGCCGAGGCCGAGCTCGTTGGCCAGCTCGACCGCGAACGGCACGCGGGCCAGCACGCTGTCTGGCCCCTCGTCGACGTCGACCCCGCCGAGCGGGCTGATGTGGATCTTGCCGCCGAGGTCGTCCGAGGCCTCGAACAGCGTGACCTCGTGGCCGGCGAGCAGCAGGTCGCGGGCCGCGGCGAGCCCGGCGATGCCGCCGCCGACGACCGCGTATCGACTCACTCGGCCCTGCTCATTCGGCAGCGCCGGTGAGGGCGGCCTCCGCCGGGTCGGCGTCGGCGCGGCCCTCGGCGTGGACGACCTCGACGATGTGCGCGAGCACGTCGGGGTCGGTCTCCGGCAGGACGCCGTGGCCCAGGTTGAAGATGAACGCGGGATGCCCGGCGTTGTGGTCGAGGACGGCGCGGACCTCGTCGGTGACCGACGCGATCGGCGCGAGGCAGATCGCCGGGTCGAGGTTGCCCTGGAGCGTGACCGGACGTGGGATGCGGCGGCGGGCCTCGTCGAGCGGCACCCGCCAGTCGACGCCGATGACGTCGGCGCCGGTCTCGGCGATGGCGACGAGCAATTCGCCCGTGTTCACCCCGAAGTGGGCGCGGGGCACGCCGAGGTCGGCGACGCCGTCCATCACCTTGCGGGTGTGGGGCAGGACGAACCGTCGGTAGTCAGCTGGGTGCAACGCGCCGGCCCAGCTGTCGAAGATCTGCAGCGCCGAGGCGCCGTGTTCGACTTGGCTGCGCACCGACGCGATGGCGAGGTCGGCCAGGGTGTCGAGGAGGCGGTGGAACAGCTGCGGTTCGGCCCGCATCATCGTCTTGGTGACCGTGTAGTTGCGGCTCGGGCCGCCCTCGACGAGGTAGCTCGCCACGGTGAAGGGCGCGCCGGCGAAGCCGATGAGGGGCACGTCGAGCTCCTGCACCAGGTTGCGCACGGTCTCGAGCACGTAGGGCGTGTCGGCCTCGGGATCGAGGGGGCGGAGCCGGGCGAGGTCGGCCTCGGTGCGGAACGGCTCGGCGATCACCGGGCCGACGCCCGGTTCGATCGTCACGCCGAACCCGATGGCGTGCACCGGCACGACGATGTCGGAGTAGAGGATGGCGGCGTCGACCCCGTAGCGGTGCACTGGCTGAAGGGTGATCTCGGTCGCCAGGTCCGGTTGCGCGATGGCATCGAGGATCGTGCCGGGGCCTCGGATCGCCCGGTATTCGGGCAACGAGCGCCCCGCCTGGCGCTGGAACCACACCGGCACCCGGTTCCCGGGCTCGGCCCGGCACGCACGCAGGTAGGACGAGTTGGCCAGGCGGTCGGTCACGGCGGCCACCGTAACGCCGGGCCCTCCGCCGGACCCAGCCGGGGGTGCGGTGAGGTTGCCCGCGGGGGACGGTACGCTGTCATACCCCCTTTCGGGACCCTGTCGTCTCGCTGTTCACACTGTTCACGCAGAACCAGCCACACGAAGAACCACCCACGGGATCTCACTCAGCTCCATGCCGCCGTCTCATCCCGAGTTGCAGGCCGAGCAGGCCTACATCGACCACGCGTACGACTCCTTGGACGCAACCCGCGCTGCGGCGGTGCGCCTCAAGGACATGGTCGAGGTCGGCCAGGGCGGCACCGAGCAGGCGCGGTGGGAGCGCGAGGTCATCAACGAGAACGTGGTGCACCGCCTCCAGCAGCTGCACGTGGGCGACGCGTCGCTGGTGTTCGGTCGCATCGACCACGACGACGACCACGGTGGCGACCACTTCTACATCGGGCGGGTCGCGGTGGCCGACGCCGACCGCGAGCCCCTCGTCGTCGACTGGCGCGCCCCGGTGGCCGAGTCGTTCTACCGGGCCACGCCCCGTGCATCTCTCGGGCTCGTCCGGCGCCGTCACTTCGCCTCGCGCGGCCGCACCCTGCTCGGCATCGAGGACGAGCTGTTCGGCGACGCCGCGATCCACGCCATCACCGGCAACGGCAACGGCAACGGCCAGGGAGCGAACGGCCGCCACGACGGCAACGGGCACGGGTCCGGCGGTGGGCCGACGATCACCGGTCACGGCGCGCTGATCGCCGCGCTCGAGACGGCGCGCACCGGCCACCTCGGCGACATCGTCGGCACCATCCAGGCCGAACAGGACGAGATCATCCGCTCGCCGCTGCCCGGCATCCTCGTCGTCCAGGGCGGCCCCGGCACCGGCAAGACGGTCGTCGCCCTGCACCGTGCCGCGTACCTGCTGTACACGCACCGGTTCCCGCTCGACGGCCAGGGGGTCCTCGTCGTGGGCCCGAACCGGCTGTTCCTTGGCTACATCGAGCAGGTGCTGCCGTCGCTCGGCGAGGCCGGCGTGGAGCTGGCCGTCCTGGCCGACCTGGTCGGCGACGGGGTGCGCGTGCAGGCCTCGGATCGTGGCGCCACCGCCCGGGTGAAGGGCGACCTGCGCATGACCGGTGTGATCGCGCGGGCCGTGCGCGACCGCGAGCGCCCGCTGCGCGAGACGTTGCGGGTGCCATACGGCCTCACCCACCTCACGCTCAGCGTCGAGCAGAGCGCTCGCATCGTCGCCGACGCCCGGCGCCGGTACCGGTTGCACAACCCGGCCCGGAGGTTCGTCGAGCAGCAGGTCTACCAGCAGCTCGCCACGAGCGGCCCCGACGACCTCCAGCCCCACACGGTGCGCGATCGGGTCCACGGCAGCGCGGAGATGCGCGAGGCGTTCGAGTGGATGTGGCCGAAGCTCTCGCCGGCCGAGCTGCTGCACGACCTGTTCGGCTCCAAGGCGCTGCTGCGCAACGCGGCCCAGGGGCGCCTGCCGTCCGACGTGCGGCGCCGGCGTGAGGCGGGTGGCCGGCGCGCGGTCGACGGGCTGTCCGACGACGAGTGGCCGACCCTCCACCGCGCCCGCTCCGAGTCGGCCGACAAGGTGGTGTGGACCACCGACGACGTACCGCTGCTCGACGAGGCCGCGGCGCGGCTGGGTCCGCGCACCAAGCGCGACCCGATCGAGGTCCGCACCTACGGCCACATCGTCGTCGACGAGGCCCAGGACCTCTCGCCGATGGCCCTGCGCGTGATCGGTCGTCGTTCGCTCAACGGTTCGATGACGATCGTCGGCGACATCGCGCAGTCCACCGGTGCGTGGGCCCACGACGACTGGGACGAGATCCTCGAGCTGTTGCCCGTCAAGCGCGAGCCGCGGCGCAACGAGCTCACCGTCGGCTACCGGATCCCGGCGCCGACGATGGCGATGGCGGCGCGGGTGCTGGCCGTCGCCGCACCCGACCTCGCCCCACCGCAGTCGGTGCGCCAGGACGGTGACCTGCCGCGGATCATCCGCGCCGACGATCTCGCCACCGCGGTCGTCGACGCCGCGCTGGAGGCGGCCGCCGCGGTCGGCACCGGCAGCGTGGCGGTCATCAGCCCGCTGGCGATGGTCGACGAGTTGTCGGCGGCGTTCGACGCTCGCGGGGTCGAGCACGGTCGCGCGACGCGGCACGGCCTCGACTCGCAGATCACCCTGGTGCCCGTGGGCCTGGTGAAGGGGCTCGAGCTCGACGCCAGCGTGGTGGTGGAGCCGGCGTCGATCGTGTCCGACGAGGCCCAGGGCCTGCGGGCGCTGTACGTGGCGCTCACCCGGGCCACCAAGCGGTTGGCGGTCGTGCACGCCGACCCGCTGCCCGAGTTCCTGTCCGAGTAGCGCCGGCGACGGGGGGACGGGCGTGACCTGGTTGGAGTCGCTGTCCGACGACGAGCGGGCGTGCCTGCGTCCTGCCCCACAGCCTCGGTCCCTGTCGCCGATGTTGGCGACGCTGTCCCGGGACGACCGCATCGATCAGCCGGGCTGGCTCTACGAGCGCAAGCTCGACGGGCAGCGGATCGTGGCGTTCTGCGAGGGCGCCGACGTGCGGCTGCGGTCGCGCACCGACAAGCCGGCCGACGCCGCGTACCCCGAGGTGGTCGACGCGCTCCACCAGCAGGTGCACAGCGACTGCATCCTCGACGGTGAGGTCGTGGCGTTCGACGGTGGCACCACGTCGTTCGCGCTGCTCCAGAACCGGATGCACCAGGCGAACCCCGAGGTGTCCAGGCGGTCGCCGGTCAAGGTCTTCTTCTACGTGTTCGACATCGTGCACCTCGACGGGATCGACCTGACCCGGCTGCCGCTGCGCCGGCGCAAGGCGCTGCTGCGCGCGGCGGTCGACGTCGGCGGGCCGCTGCGGTTCACGACCCACCGCAACGACGGCGCCGCCTTGTACGAGAGGGCCTGCGCGCAGGGGTGGGAGGGCATCATCGCCAAGCGAGGCGACGCCGCCTACCAGCAGCGGCGGTCGCCCGACTGGCTGAAGTTCAAGTGCGAGGTGGGCCAGGAGCTGGTGGTCGGCGGCTGGACCGAGCCGAAGGGGTCCCGGGCTGAGCTGGGTGCGCTCCTGGTCGGGTACCACGAGGGCGACGACTTCGTCCTCGCCGGTCGGGTCGGCACCGGCTTCGACGAAGCCACGTTGCGGTCGCTCGGCGCCGAGCTC
This sequence comes from uncultured Iamiaceae bacterium, assembly GCA_964494405.1. Lineage (GTDB taxonomy): Bacteria > Actinomycetota > Acidimicrobiia > Acidimicrobiales > SKKL01 > Actinomarinicola. The sequence continues at coordinate 321 of CAZBTQ010000016.1, read as the reverse complement.
CGGTCGCTCGAGCAATCGACGGCTCCCTTCGCCCCCCATCCAGCGCTGCCGGCCCGGGACGTGCACTGGTGCGACCCGCAGGTCGTGGTGCAGGTGGCCTTCACGGAGTGGACCCGCGACGGCCAGATGCGCCACCCCCGCTTCCTCGGCGTGCGCCGGGACAAGGACCCGGCCGCCGTCGTGCGCGAGGCCTGAGCTCTCGCCGCGCCCACGGGCGCGCCGTACTCGCCGTGCCGGCACGGTGCCCGTCCGCTCCCGCGGGCGCGGGTGCCGGTCCAGAGGGAGACGTGGGAACGGTCGTTCGGTTCCACGTTGCTGCGA
>CAZBTQ010000015.1:5017-30857 GCA_964494405.1 uncultured Iamiaceae bacterium | reverse complement strand
CCAACGGCATCACGCTCGAGTACCCGGTGATCCGGCACATGAACAACCTCGAGTCCGTCTACACCTACGAGGGCACCAACGAGATCCACACCCTCGTGCTGGGCCAAGCCATCACCGGGATCCCCGCGTTCAGCTAGGGAACGACTGGACCGGCCTGGGGTGGGCCGGTCTAGGGTGGCGGCACCACGGGAGTCCGAGGCGTCGGGCTGAGAGGGAGGGCCGTTCCGCCTCCGACCGTTGAACCTGATCCGGGTCATGCCGGCGCAGGGAGTGCATCTCAGCTCGTGCCTCGTCGTCCCCCTCCCCGGAGCCGACGTGCCGCACCACCCCGACAACACGCTGATCCTGCTCGGTGGCGACCCGGTCGCGCCCGACCTGCTCGACGGGCGGGCGCGACCGTCGCGGGTCATCGCCGCGGACTCGGGGATCGACCAGGCGCACCGCCTTGGGCTGCGCGTCGACGTCGCGGTCGGCGACTTCGACTCGGTGAGCGCCGAGGGCCTGGCGCGCGCGACCGCCGAGGGCGCCGAGATCGAGCGCCACCCCATCGAGAAGGCCGAGACCGACATGGTGCTGGCGCTCGACGTGGCCCTGCGCCGCGGCTGGACCGACGTCGTGCTCGCCGGCGGCGACGGCGGCCGCCTCGACCACCTGCTCGCCAACGCCCTCGTCATGGCCGCGGAGCGGTTCGCGCCGCTGCGGCTCCGCGCGCTCGGCCCTGACGGCGCGCGGCTGTACGTCGTGCGCGATGAGGTCACCTTCGACGGCGAGCCCGGCGAGCTCGTGTCGGTCCTCCCCGTCCATGGCGCGGCGCAGGGCGTCCGCACCACCGGACTGCGCTACCCGCTCGACCGTGAGCCCCTCGACGCCGGCACCAGCCGCGGCGTCAGCAACGTGCTCGTCGACACCACCGCGAACGTCTCGCTCGACGAGGGCACCTTGCTCATCGTGCTCCCCGGACCGACGTTCACCTCCATCCACGCCAACCCATCCACCCACACGAGAGGTCCCCACTGATGCGACACCGCCGCCCGTCAACGACACCGCGACGCCTGCAACTCCTCGCCGTGGTCGTGGCGCTCACGACCATGGTGGTGGCCTGCGGCGACGACGGCGACGCCGACGGAGGCGAAGGTGCAGGTGGGGAGGTCGTGGTCATCTCGCACGACTCGTTCGCGATCGACGACGATCTCCTCGCCCAGTTCGAAGCCGACACCGGCTACACGGTGACGCTCCAGCAGGGCGGCGACGCGGTCCAGATCGTGAACCAGGCGATCCTCACCGTCGACAACCCCCAGGGCGACGTCCTCTACGGGGTCGACGACGCGACGCTCAGTCGTGCGCTCGACAACGACCTGTTCCAGCCGTACGAGGCCGACGCGCTCGACACGGTCCTCGACGAGCTGGTGCTCGACGACGAGCACCGGGTGACGCCGATCGACTACGGCGCGGTGTGCGTGAACTACGACGCCGAGTGGTTCGCCGCCGAGGGGATGGAGCCGCCGCAGTCGCTCGACGACCTGCGCCGCCCCGAGTACGCCGAGCTCCTCGTCGTGCAGAACCCGGCGTCGTCGTCGCCCGGACTCGCGTTCCTCACCGCGACGGTGGCCGAGTACGGCGAGGACGGCTGGCTCGATTACTGGAGCGACCTCGCCGACCACGGCGTCACCGTCGCGTCGGACTGGAGCGACGCCTACTACGGCCGGTTCTCGGGCGGTTCGGGCGAAGGCGAGCTGCCGCTCGTCGTGTCGTACGGATCGAGCCCGCCCGCCGAGGTGATGGAGATGGACCCGCTGCCGGAAGCGGGCCCGACCGGTGTGGTCGTCGACACCTGCGTCCGCCAGGTCGAGTTCGCCGGCGTGTTGAGCAACGCCGCGAACCCCGAAGGCGCCCAGGCGTTCATCGAGTTCCTGCTCAGCGTGGAGTTCCAGGAGACGATCCCGCTCAACCTGTTCGTGTACCCCGCGGTGGAGTCGGTGGGTCTGCCCGAGGTGTTCGAGCGCTTCGCGGTCGTCCCGGACGACCCGTACGTGCTCGACCCCGACACGATCGCCGAGGGACGCGATCGTTGGATCGACGAGTGGACCGACACCGTCTTTCGATAGGCGCCGGCCGGCTCGGGTGGGGCGCCGCCGCGCTCCTGTCGCTGCCGCCCCTCATCTTCCTCGGCATCTTCTTCGTGCTGCCGGTCGCCGCCATCGTCGGCGAGGGCCTGCGACCCGAGGGAGGGTGGGCGCTCGGCGTCATCGGCGAGGTCCTCGGCGACCCCGACCTGCGGCGCGTCATCTGGTTCAGCGCGTGGCAGGCGGCGCTCTCCACCGTGCTGACGCTGGCCGTCGGCCTGCCGATCGCCTACGTGCTCGCGCGCTTCGAGTTCCGCGGTCGGCGGTTCGCACAGGCGGCGGTGACGGTGCCGTTCGTGCTGCCCACGGTCGTCGTCGGCGTCGCGTTCCTGGCGGTGCTCGGCCCCGATGGGCCGGTGAGCGGGCTCCTGGGACGGTGGTGGGGTGCCGCGCCGGTCGACCTGCGCGGCACGCTCGCCGCGATCCTGATCGCCCACGTCTTCTTCAACGTCGCGGTCGTGGTGAGGGTCGTCGGCGGGCTGCTCGAATCCACCGACCCACGCATGGAGGACGCCGCAGCCAGCCTCGGCGCCGGGCGATGGCGGACGGCGTGGCATGTCGTGCTGCCGCTCGCCCGACCGGCGATCGTGTCGGCCGCGGGGATCGTCTTCCTCTTCACCTTCGCCTCGTTCGGCGTGGTCCTCATCCTCGGCGGACCCCAGCACTCGACCCTCGAGGTCGAGATCCACCGCCAGACCGCGCTCCTGTTGGACCTGCCGGTGGCGGCGGCGCTGTCGCTGATCCAGTTGGCGATGATCGGCTCGCTCCTGGCGATAGGGGTCGACCGCCAACAGGACGTGGTGGTCGAGCAGACCCAGGCGGCTGGCGGCAGCGGCGCCCGGCCGCCCCAGCGGTTCGGCGAGCGCCTCGCGGTGCTGGCCACGATCGTGGTGATCGTGTTGCTCTTGGGGCTCCCGCTGTGGCTGCTCGTCTCGCGGTCGTTCCAGTCGGGCGATGGGGGGTGGACGCTGGAGTGGTACCGGCGCCTCGCCGACCCCGACGCGAGCGTGCTGAGCACCGCGGCGGTCGAGACGATCTGGAACTCGCTCGAGTTCGCGTTCGTCGCGATGACCGCCGCGGTCGTCGTCGGCCTGTGCGCGGCGATCGTGGTGACGCGCGGCCCGCGCCGCTGGGCCAAGTGGCTCGACCTCGCGCTCCTGCTGCCCCTGGCGGTGTCGGCGGTGACGGTCGGCTTCGGCTTCTTGATCTCGCTCGACGAGCCGCCGCTCGACCTGCGCAACTCGCGGTGGCTCATCCCGATGGCCCAGGCCCTGGTGGCGGTGCCGTTCGTGGTGCGCATCCTCGTGCCCGCGCTGGCATCGATCGACCGTCGGGTCCGCGAGGCGGCGGCGGTCCTCGGTGCGTCGCCCGCCCGGGTGTGGCGCGAGGTCGACCTGCCGTTGGTGGCCCGCTCGGTCGCGATCGCCGCCGGGTTCGCGTTCGCGCTGTCGTTGGGCGAGTTCGGTGCCACGGTCTTCATCGCACGCGCCGAGACGGTGACGGTCCCAGTCGCGATCCTGCGGCTGTTCGGTCGACCGGGCGCGGCCAACATCGGGCAGGCGATGGCGCTCGCGACGATCCTCATGGCGATGACCACGATCTCGCTGCTCCTCATCTCCCGGATGCGGCCGAGGGCGTCTCGATGAGCCTCGAACTGCGCGGCGTGTCGGTGCGCATCGACGGCCAGGACGTGCTGCGCGACGTCTCGCTGGAGGTCGCCGACCGCGAGGTCATCGCCGTCCTCGGCCCGAGCGGCAGCGGCAAGACGACGCTCCTTCGGGTGGTGGCCGGGTTGCAGGCGCCGTCGTCGGGCCGGGTGCTGATCGACGACCGCGACGTGACCGCTGTGGCGACCCACCGGCGTGGCGTCGGCCTGATGTTCCAGGATCATGCGCTGTTCCCGCACCGCGACGTGGCCGGCAACGTCGGCTTCGGGCTGCGCATGGCCCACTCCGACAAGGCCGAGACCCGCCGACGGGTCGACGAGGTGCTGGAGCTGGTGGGGTTGTCGGGCTTCGCCGAGCGCTCGGTCGACGGGTTGTCGGGTGGGGAGCGGCAGCGGGTCGCCCTGGCGCGCGCCCTCGCGCCACGACCGTCGATCTTGCTGCTCGACGAGCCGCTCGGTTCGCTCGACCGAGCGCTCCGCGACCGGCTCCTCGACGACCTCGCCGATGTGCTGCGGCGCAGCGGCTCGACGGTGGTGCACGTCACCCACGACCAGGGTGAGGCGTTCGCGACGGGGGAGCGGGTCGTCGTCGTCCGCGATGGAGCGCTGGCACAGGCCGGTCGCCCCGAGGAGCTCTGGCGTCGGCCGGTCGACGCTGGCGTGGCGCGCATCGTCGGCCCTGCGGGCGTGATCCCGGTCTCGTTGGACGACGAAGGGCGCGCCCGAGCGTCGTGGGGGTTGTTGGACGGCGTCGCGACGGTGGGCGACCCCGGCCGAGAGGCATCGCTGATCGTCCGCCCCGACGACCTCGCTGTCGACGCTGCTGGTCCGATCGCCGGACGTGTCGTCGCCCGCGCCTTCCGTGGCGACCACGTCTTGTTGCGTGTGGCGGTGGCGGTGGGAGAGGGCCAGGAGGTCGAGATCCCCGTCGTCGAGGGGGCCGGCTCCACGCTCGCGACCGGCGCGCCGGTTCACCTGCGGCTGTTGCCAGGACGTGGGGTGATCGTGGCGCGCACCTGATCCACGCCACGCTCGGGCAGCATGGGCCCATGACCTTCCCGGTGACCCGCTCTGACATCGAGGCGGCTGCACGGCGCATCAGCGGATCGGTGCGGCGAACCCCGATCATCGAGGTCGACGTGCCCACGCCGGACGGGCCGAGGACCGTCGTCCTCAAGCTCGAGCTGCTCCAGCACACAGGGTCGTTCAAGCCCCGTGGTGCGTTCAACCGGGTGCTGTCGGCCACCGTCCCCGACGCCGGCCTCATCGCGGCGTCGGGTGGCAACCACGGCCTCGCGGTCGCCCACGTCGCACACGAGCTCGGCCTGCGCGCCGAGATCTTCGTCCCGGAGACGACGCCGTCGACAAAGCTCGACCGGCTGCGGGCGTTCGGGGCGGGGGTCGACGTGGTCGTCGGCGGCGCGCTGTACGCCGACGCGCAGGAGGCCAGCACGGCCCGAGCCGCGGTCACCGGCGCGCTGGTCGTGCACCCCTACGACCAGCCCGAGGTCGTCGCGGGGCAGGGGACGATGGCACGCGAGGTCGATGACCAGGTGCCCGACGCCGACGTCGTCCTCATCGCCGTCGGCGGTGGTGGGCTCATCGCAGGGGCCGCGTGCTGGTTCGCCGACAGCGTCCACATCGTCGCGGTCGAACCCGCGACGTCGCGCGCGATGGGAGCGGCGCTCGAGGCCGGCCAGCCCGTCGACGTCGACGTGTCGGGAGTCGCGGCCGACAGCCTCGGCGCCAGGCGGGTGGGCGACCTGGCGTTCGCCGCTGCGCAGGCCGCGTCGGTGGCCCACGTGGCGGTGGACGACGACGACATCCGGGCGGCGCAGCGCTGGGCGTGGAACGCGCTCCGCCTCGTCGTCGAGCCGGGCGGCGCGACCGCGCTGGCCGCGGTGATGTCCGGATCATGGACCGCTGTCGACGGCGACCGGGTGGTCGTCGTGGTGTGCGGCGCCAACACCGATCCGTCCCTCGTGGCCTGAGCCGAGCAGAGCGAGGCGTGGCCCGAGCGGCCCGTCGCCGAAGGCGACGAGAGCGGGAGAGAACGAGACGTGCGAACCTCGCATCGCACGTCTGAGCCGAGCAGAGCGAGGCGTGGCCCGAGCGGCCCGTCGCCGAAGGCGACGAGAGCGGGAGAGAACGAGACGTGCGAACCTCGCATCGCACGTCTGAGCCGAGCGGCGCACGTCGTCACCCAGAGCGGGCAGACTGGCCGGACGACGACCACAGGGGGAACCGGTGAACGGTGCCGAGCATCTGATGCAGGCGTTGGCGGACAACGGCGTGACGGCGTGCTTCGCGAACCCAGGGACGACCGAGATGCACATGGTCGCCGCGCTCGACGCCGAACCGCGCATCCGACCGGTGCTCGGCCTGTTCGAGGGCGTGGTCACCGGCGCAGCCGACGGCTACGGCCGCATGTCCGACGATCCGGCGATCACGATCCTGCACCTCGGGCCCGGGCTCGCGAACGGCCTGGCCAACCTGCACAACGCCCGGCGGGCGCACACGCCGATCGTCAACCTCGTCGGCGACCACGCGACCTGGCACCGCGACGCCGACGCGCCGCTCACCAGCGACATCGAGTCGCTCGCCAGACCGATGTCGATCTGGGTCCACAGCGCAGTGAAGGCCGACCACCTCGCGTCCGATGGCGTCGACGCGATCACCGCGGCCACCGCGCCTCCTGGCGGGCCGGCGACGCTGATCATCCCCCAAGACGCGTGCTGGACCGACGTCGACCCCACCGGGCCGACCCGGCGCGCCGAGCCTCCCAGCCGGCGCCTCGTCAGCCCGTCCGACGTCGACGACGTGGCAGGCGCGCTGCGCGACGCGGGTTCCCGAGGCGTCCTGCTCCTCGGCACCACCGCTCTGCGGCGCGACGGCTACCTGGCCGCGGCGCGGGTCGCAGCGGCCACCGGGTGTCGCGTGATGACCCAGGGGATGAGCGGCCGCTCCGAACGCGGGTCGGGCATCCCGTCGTTCCCAGGCGTGCCCTACTTCCCCGAACAGGCCACCGAGGCCCTCGCCGACGCCACGCTGATGGTGTTGGTGGGTGCGACCGATCCCGTGTCGTTCTTCGGGTACCCGGGCCAGCCGAGCCACCCGCGGCCCCACTCATGCGAGCTCGTCTCGCTGGCGGGGATCGCCGATGATGCCGGCCACGCCGTCGACGCGCTCGCGGCGTCGCTCGACGCGCCGGCCTCGGTCGTTCCCGACCTCGCCGTCCCAGATCTCCCGTCTGGCACCGATCTCGGTCCGGCGCAGCTCGGCGCGGCGCTCGCCCACCTCCAGCCCGAGGGTGCGATCGTCGTCGACGAGGGCATCACCTCCGGCGGCGCCTACTCGGCGATGGCGCTCGGGGCCCCCGCCCACGACGTGCTGTCGCTGAGCGGTGGCGCGATCGGCCAGGGGCTTCCGGTCGCGGTCGGCGCCGCGGTCGCGTGTCCCGACCGCCGCGTGATCGCGCTCCAGGCTGACGGGTCGGGGATGTACACGGTCCAGTCGTTGTGGACCATGGCGCGCGAGTCGCTCGACGTGAGCGTCGTCGTGTGCTCCAACCGCAGCTACCGGATCCTGCAGGTCGAGCTGGCACGGGCCGGTGTGACCGAGCCGGGGCCTGGTGCCGCGGCGCTCACCGACCTCGGCCACCCCGACCTCGACTGGGTCCACCTGGCCAAGGGGATGGGCGTCGACGGGCGCCGCGCCGAGACCGCCGACGAGCTGGTCGACGCGCTCCGCTGGTCGCTCGCGGCCGAGGGCCCGTCGTTGGTGGACGTGCGCCTGTAGGAACGGGGTCGCACACTGTCGGGATGGATCTGACCGCCGAGCTGGATGCCGCGTGCGAGCCCGACGAGCTCTTCGCGTGGGTGGCCGACCTCGCCACCTACCCGCGCTGGCTCGGATTGGTCGAGCGCGTCGACGCCGAGCCAGGCGACGAGCGTGCGTGGATCGTCGACCTGGGTGCCCGCGTCGGGCCGTTCGCCAGGTCGAAGCGGCTGCGCATGGTCGAGGTCGAGCGGATCGAAGGCCGGCGTGTCGTCTTCGAACGTCGTGAGCTCGACGGGCGCGACCACGGCACCTGGCAGATGACCGCCGACCTCGATCCCGACGGCGCGACGACGCACCTCGCCATGCACCTCCACTACGGAGGTCGTCTGTGGGGGCCGGTCCTCGAGCCGGTGCTGTCGGCCGAGGTCGATCGTTCGAGGGAGCGCCTGCGGGCCCTGGTCGAGGGCTCGGCTGCACCGTGAGGTCGTGGGGCGCCACCGGTCGGCACCTCCTTCGCCGGATCCGCCAGCTCCTCCTCGGCCGGCCGCCGGTCGAACCCACCGATGCGGTCCCGCCGCTGCCGCCGGGTCGCCTCGTCGACCTCGGGGGGAGAGGAGAGATGTTCGTGCGCGACCAGGATGGGCCGGCCGACCAGCTCCCCGTCGTCCTGCTCCACGGGTGGTTCGCGAGCGCCGACCTCAACTGGTTCGGCACCTTCGCCCACTTCGCCGGCGAGCGCCGCGTCCTCGCGGTCGACCACCGGGGGCACGGGCGGGGGATCCATCCGGTCGGTCCGTTCCGCCTCGTCGACTGCGCCGACGACGTCGCGGCGCTGCTCCGCGAGCTCGAGATCGATCGTGCGATCGTCGTCGGCTTCTCGATGGGTGGACCCATTGCGCTCCTGCTCGCTCGACGCCACCCCGAACGGGTGGCAGGCCTGGTGCTGGCCTCCACGTCGGCGGTGTTCGCGACGACGCTCGTCGAGCGATGGCGCTGGAGGTTCGTCCGCCTCGTCGAGTGGGGGCTCCGGATGGGGCTGGGGGAGCGGCTCGTGACCCGCTTGGCGTGGGAGTGGGGTCACATCGACCATGAGTTCGCCCCGTACACCGGCTGGCTGGTCTCGGAGTTCACCCGCGGATGGCCGCCCGCCATCCGCGAGGCCGGCGCCGAGCTCGGCCGCTTCGACGCGCGACCGTGGCTCGCCGAGCTGGGCGTGCCGGCCAGGTCGGTCGTGTCGGCCGCCGACGTGCTCGTCCCGCCCCGCCGACAAGAGGACCTCGCCACCGCCATCGGCGCCGGGGTCGAGCGCCTCGACGGCGCCGACCACGACGCGCCGATCACCTCCGTGCACCGCTTCGCCGACGCGATCCACCGAGCCGTCACCGCCCTCGATGCGAACGGTGTCGCCCTCGACACGTCCGAGGGGCCCCCGGCGAGCGTGTGACCAGCGCAGGTCCTGATCAGCGTGCTCGTGCGCTCCAGCGACCGTCGTCGTGGCGGACCACGAGGTCGAGCCCGAAGCACTCGCTCACCTGGTGGTCGACGAGCACGTCGTCGATCGGACCCTTGGCGAGCACCATCCCCTCGCGCAACAGCAGCGCGTGGGTGAAGCTCGCCGGCACCTCTTCCAGGTGGTGGGTGACGAGCACGACGGGCGGCGAGGCCACGTCGGCCGCCAGCCGGTCGAGGTCGGCGACGAGCGTCTCCCGACCGCCGACGTCGAGCCCTGCGGTGGGCTCGTCGAGCAGCAGCAGGTCTGGGTCGTTCATCAGGGCACGGGCGAGCAGGGCCCGCTGGCGCTCGCCGGACGAGAGCGTCCCGAAGGCGTGCTCCGCCAGATCGGCGATGTCGAACAGCGTCAGGCACTCGATCGCTCGAGCCCGATCGTCGTCGGTGTAGGTGTGCCACCAGGGTTCGAGCGCGCCGAATCGCGCGGTCATGACGACGTCGAGGACCCGAAGGTCGGCGCGCAGCGAACCCGCTACCGCCGCGCTGGCGACGCCGATCGCGCGGCGGTGCTGGCGGACGTCGATCCTCCCCAGGCGTCCGCCGAGCACCTCGACGTCGCCCGTCGACGGGTGCAGGGTCAGCGCAGCGATGCGCAGCAGCGTCGACTTCCCCGAGCCGTTCGGACCGAGCACCACCCACCGCTCGTGCGTGTGCACCTCCCAGTCGATCCCGCGCAGGATCGGCGCCCCGTCGACCCGCCAGCTCACACCGTGCAGGCGTAGGACGCGCGCCACGGTCAGGACTCGGCGAGGCGGGCCTCGCGCTCGGCGTCGAGTGCGCTCAGCCAGATGCGCAGGCCCTCGTACGCGGCGTCGCGCTGTGCATCGTCGGGGATCTTCGACGCCAGGTCGTCGAGGCGCCTGGTGACCGCGGCATCGGCGCGTGCCAGCGCCTCCTTGCCGGCGTCGGTGATGACGTGGCCGACGCGACGGCGATCCGTGGGATCGGGGATCCGCTCGGCGAACCCACGGGAGACCAGCCCGTCGGCGAGAGCCGTGACGCTCGGACGGCTCACCCCCAGGCGACCGGCGAGGGCGGACGCCGCGGCCGATCCGAGCTCGTCGAGGAACACGAGCATGCGGTACTGGGGCAACGAGACGCCGGTGTCGGAGAGCGCGTTCTCGACCGCCCGGGCCAGCCGCGCGGCAGCGCGCCCCGGCCTGGGGTCGGCGACCGGTCGGCGGTTCACGTCGATGCCGGCGAGGCAGGGGGGCTGGGCTGGGGTGGTTCCACGAACGGTGAGTGTGTCGAACGGTTCGAGTCTCGACAAGACGAGGCGTTGGGAGAAGCGTTGCGATCGGGGGTCGTCCGTCACGCGATCGCAATCTGACGAGGAATGTGTCTAACCTCTTCCCCCGTGCGGAGTGCCCTGGCCATCTGTGTCGTCATCGCGGTCCTCGCCGTGCCAGCGGCCGCGGGCGCGGCCGTCGACGTCTCCGACCTCGGCCCGTCGCACGCCGAGGACATCCGCCAGGCCCAAGCCCGCGCCGATGCGGCCACCCGTGCATTCGCCGACGCCGAACTGCGCCAGGCCGAGATCGCCCAGGAGATCGAGCGGGTCGAGGCACGCACGGCCGACACCGAGGCGCGCCTCGCTGCGCTGCGGGACCGGCTCCGCACCGCCGCGGTCGAGGAGTACGTGCGGGCCGGCACCGAGTCACCGTCGATCTTCGACGAGGACATCAACCGCCAGGTGCGCGGCAACGCCATGGCCGAGATCGTCACCGAGAGCGACACCGACGCACTCGACGACTTCCGTGCCGCCACCGAGGACCTCGAATACGACCGGGCCGAGCTCGACGACCTGCGGGAGGAGCAGACCCGGCTCGTCGCCCGGCTCGACACCGATCGCCAGGCGATGATCACCGAGCTCGAACGGCTCCAGGCCCTCGAAGCGGCCCGCCAGGCCGAGATCGCCCGCCGCGAGGAGGCCGAGCGCCAGCGCCTCGCCGAGGAGGCACGACGCCAGCGCGAGGCCGAACAGGCCGCCGCCGCACGGGCCGCTGCCGCACGCAACACGACGACGACGAACCGCTCCGGCGGCTCAGGTTCGAGCCGTCCGGGTGCAGGCTCCGGCAGCTCGACGCCGATCGGTGGGTCGGGCTTCCTGTGCCCGGTCGCCGGCGCCGTGTCGTTCGTCGACACCTGGGGGAACTCCCGTGGCGGCGGCAGCCGAGCCCACAAGGGCGTCGACATGATGGCGGCGAGGGGCACTCCGGTGGTGGCCCCTGTCGCCGGCACCGTCACGCACCGGGGCAACTCGGTCGGCGGCCTGTCGTACCACCTCAACGGGGTCGACGGGCACTACTACTACGGCACCCACCTGCAGGGATACGGAGCATCAGGTCAGGTCTCGGCGGGCACCGTCATCGGCTACGTCGGCGACACCGGCAACGCCGCCGGCACACCGCACCTGCACTTCGAGATCCATCCCGGCGGTGGTGCCGCGGTCAACCCGTACCCGACCGTCCGCGCCGCCTGCTGATCCGGGGCGGCACGCCGGCTGGTGTCGGGCATCTGCCCTGTTCCTTCCTGTTCCTTGCGCGCTGACCGGCCCATGGCCCGGCAAGTGCTCAAGGAACCCAGCGGGTAGGGGAGCGCCAGCGGCGGGCGGCGCTCAGGCACCCATGGCGTGGTAGCCGCCGTCGACGTGCACCATCTCGCCGGTCGTGGCGGGGAACCAGTCCGAGAGCAGGGCGACGCAGGCCTTGGACACCGCTTCGCTCTCGTTGACGTCCCAGCCGAGCGGTGCACGCTCGCCCCAGGCGTCCTCGAACTTCTCGAAGCCGGGGATCGACTTGGCGGCCATCGTCCGCATCGGCCCCGCAGCCACCAGGTTGACCCGGATGCCGTCCGCGCCGAGGTCGCGGGCGAGGTAGCGCGACGTCGACTCGAGCGCGGCCTTCGCCACCCCCATCCAGTCGTAGGCCGGCCAGGCGACGGTGGCGTCGAAGGTGAGCCCGAGGATCGAGCCGCCCCTCTTGCTCATCAGCGGGTGCAGCGCAGCCGCCAGGGCCTTGTACGAGTACGCCGAGATGTGCACCGCCACCGAGACGTCGTCCCACGGCGCGTCGAGGAAGCCACCGCCGAGGCACGACTCGGGAGCGAAGCCGATCGAGTGCAACGCACCGTCGACCGAACCCCAACGCTCGCCGAGCTCGACACCCAGCGCCTCCAGGTGCGTCGCGTCGGTGACGTCGACCTCCAACACGTCGACCTCGGTGGGGAGCTTGCGGGCGGTGCGCTTGGTGATCGACAAGCCGCGCCCGAACCCCGTGAGGAGCACCTCAGCGCCTTCCTCCTGCGCCAGCTGGGCCACGCCGAAGGCGAGGGACGCGTCGGTGAGGACGCCGGTCACGAGGATGCGCTTGCCGTCGAGGATTCCCATGTGGCCTCTGACCACAACGCCGCGCGGGGCGTTACCCGGGCCGACTCGCGGCGGACGGGGAGGCGTCGGCCGACCTGCTGAGCGCCGTGCTCGGCTGGCGTGACCCACCCGGGCCACCACTATCTTGTGCCCGATGCGAATCGGAGTGCTCGGAGCCACTGGTCCGGCGGGAAGCGGCCTGGCGGCCCGACTCGCCTCGTGCGGACACGAGGTCGTCCTCGGATCGAGGTCCAAGGACCGTGCCGTCGAGGTGCGTGACGAGATCATCGCCAAGTGGCCCGACCTCGACCTGGTCATCGACGCGGGCGACAACGAGGCCGCGGCCAAGGCCGACGTGATCGTGGTCGCTACGCCGTGGGACGCCGCGTCGCCGACGGCCGCCTCGGTCGCCGACGACCTGGTCGGCAAGACCGTCATCTGCATGGCGAACGCGCTCACCAAGATCGGGCCGGAGTTCCAGCCACTGGTCCCGCCGCGCGGCTCGGTGGCCGCCAGCGTGCAGGCGGTGGCTCCCGGGGCGAAGGTCGTCGCGGCGATGCAGCACATCCCGGCCAAGGAGCTCGGCGACCTGTCGATGGCGGTCCACGACGACGTGCTGGTGTGCTCGGACCACAAGGACGCCCGCGACCTCACCATCGAGCTCATGGAGTCGATGCCCGAGATCCGTGCACTCGACTCCGGGAGCCTGGCGTTCGCCGCTCCGATCGAGGCGTTCACCGCGGTGCTCCTCCAGCTGAACGTGCGCTACAAGACCCGCGCAGGGGTCAAGTTCACCGGCATCCGGCAGTGAGCGCCGGCGCACGGGTCGGGGGCCCCATGCGCCTGTACGACACCGCTCGCCAGGCGGTGGTGCCGTTCGAGCCGGGGCCGATCGTCACCATCTACACCTGTGGCATCACGCCCTACGACGCCACCCACTTCGGGCACGCCGCGGTGTACCTCACCTACGACGTGCTCCAGCGACGCCTGCGGGACCTCGGCCACGACACCCGCTGCGTCCGCAACGTCACCGACGTCGACGACTCGATCCTCGGCAAGGCCCGAGAGCTCGGCGTCCACTACCTCGATCTCGCGGCAGCCGAGACGGCGCGCTTCGACTCCGACATGGAGGCGCTCGACGTCGTCAAGTGCTGGAGCGAGCCGCGGGCGACCTCTGCGATCGCCGACATCCGCGGCTTCATCGGCATGGTGCTCGACCGGGGCCACGCCTACGAGGCAGGGGGCGCCGTCTACTTCGACATCAGCACCATCTCCGACTTCGGCAAGATCAGCCACCTCGGCCGGGAGACGATGCTCGAGTACGCGGCCGAGCGGGGTGGCAACGTGGGGGACCCCCACAAGCGCGACCCGCTCGACTTCGTGCTCTGGCAGCCGTCCGAGGACGACGAGCCGTCGTGGGAGTCGCTCTGGGGCCCGGGCCGCCCGGGTTGGCACATCGAGTGCTCGGCGTTGGCGCTGCGGGAGCTCGGCACGACCATCGACCTGCACGGCGGCGGCGCCGACCTGATCTTCCCGCACCACGAGTGCGAGGCGGCCCAGTCAGAGGCCGCCACCGGCGAGCCGTTCGTCCGCCACTGGATGCACCAGGCGATGATCCGCATGGACGGCGAGAAGATGTCCAAGTCGCTCGGCAACCTCGTGTTCGTCAGCGACCTTCGCAAGGAGTGGGACCCCCGGGCCATCCGCCTCACCGCCGTGGCGCACCACTACCGCCACTCGTGGGAGTGGCACGACGATCTGATGCCGGCCGCGCAGCAACGCCTGGAGTCGTGGCTGAAGGCGGGTGCAGGTGATGCCGCGCTCGACGACGTGCGGGCCGCGCTCGACGACGACCTCGACACGCCGACCGCCGTCGCGGCCATCGACGCCGCCGCGGCCGCCGGGCACGGAGTCGCCGATGCCGCCGCCCTCCTCGGCGTCGACCTCCTCGACCCACCCCACCCGCACCTCGTCTGACCGACCACACCGTGTCCCTGGTCCCTACTGGGGCTTGGGTACGCGATCGCCAACGGGTTGGCGCGATCGTCCCCATGGGGTGGGCTTGGGTACGCGATCGCCAGCGGGTTGGCGCGATCGTCCCCAAGGGGTGGGCTTGGGTACGGGATCGCCAGCGGGTTGGCGCGATCGTCCCCAAGGGCGGGCGCGAGACCGACACTCCGGTCGTCGTCCTCGAGCTGCTCGACGGCCGCGCCTGATCTTCTGCTCGCCGCGGCACGAGCGAGCGTTGAGGGGCAGACTGTGGCCATGTCGCCGAGGCGCGAGGTGGACGAGCATCAGGTCGGTCGCCTCTACGGCGCCGCCCGTGCCGTCGTCCGCCCCGCCATGCACGCGTTGTGGCGCATCGAGGTGGAGGGACTCGAGAACATCCCGACCGACGGTCCGGCGATCATCGCGCCCAACCACACGTCGGTCATCGACTCGTTCTTCGTTCCGGCTGTGCTGCCGCGGCGCATCACCTACGTCGGCAAGGCCGAGTACATGGACGATTGGAAGACCCGCCGACTGTTCCCGGCCCTCGGCATGATCCCGATCGACCGGTCGGGCGGCGACGCCAGCCAGCGCGCGCTCAACACCGCGGCGCGGGTCCTCGAGCGAGGGGAGCTGTTCGGGATCTACCCCGAGGGCACACGCTCGCGCACCGGCCGCCTCCACAAGGGCCACACCGGCATGGCGCGACTCGCGCTGCGCACGGGCGCGCCGATCGTCCCGGTCGGCGTCATCGGCACCCGCGACGTGCAACCGCCCGACGCATCGGTGCCTCGCCCGTTCAAGCCGGTCCGCATCCGGTTCGGGCGTCCGGTCGAGGTGGATCGCTACGCGGACCGCTCCGACGACCGGTTCGTGCTGCGCCAGGTCACCGACGAGGTCATGTTCGAGATCCGCGAGCTGACGGGCCAGGAGTACGACCCCGAGTACGCGACCAAGCCCAGCCGGTCGACGGTCGATCCGCCGCCGGATGTCGCACCCGAGGTCGCCGAACGGCGGTCGTCGCGCGAGGTCCTGACGACAGGGGCGGGCTGACCCGGGTGGTTCGGTCGCCAACTCGGTCCTGGCATCGGGGGCGCAGTCGGTAACCTCGCCATCCGATGGCCGACATGATCACGATCACGCTGCCCGACGGTTCCTCCAGGGAGCTGCCCGACGGCGCCACCGCTGCGGACCTCGCCGCCTCGATCGGCCCGCGCCTGGCCAAGGACGCGGTGATCGCGGTGGTCGACGGCACCGAGCGCGACCTCACGTGGCCGCTCGCCGACGGCGCCGACGTCAGCATCGTCACGCCCGGCACCGACCGCGGCCTCTACACGATCCGCCACTCGACGGCCCACGTGCTGGCCCAGGCCGTGCTCGACCTGTTCCCCGGCGCCACCTTCGCCATCGGCCCGCCCGTCGAGAACGGCTTCTACTACGACTTCCAGCTCCCCGACGGCGGCACGTTCCACGAGGACGACCTCGAGCGGATCGACGTCCGCATGCGCGAGATCATCAAGGAGCGCCAGCCGTTCATCCGTGACGAGATCCCCGACGCGCAGGCCCTCGAGCTGTTCAAGGACCACCCGTTCAAGCTGGAGATCATCAAGGGCGCGGCCGACGACCCCACCTCGGCCACCGAGGCCGGTCTGGTGCGCACCTACGAGAACCCGCCGAACTTCATCGACCTGTGCCGGGGCCCGCACGTGCCCCACACGGGACACCTCGGCCACTTCAAGCTCATGCGGGTCGCCGGCGCCTACTGGCGGGGCGACGAGACCCAGCCGATGCTCCAGCGCATCTACGGCACCGCCTGGGACACCAAGCAGGCGCTGGCCGACCACCTCCACCGCCTGGAGGAGGCCGAGAAGCGCGACCACCGCAAGCTCGGCGTGGAGCTCGACCTGTTCAGCTTCCCGGACGAGATCGGCTCTGGCCTCGCGGTGTTCCACCCCAAGGGCGGGATCGTCCGCAAGCTCATGGAGGACTACTCCCGGCGCCGCCACGAGGAGGCCGGGTACGAGTTCGTCTACTCGCCGCACATCACCAAGGCCGGCCTGTTCGAGACCTCCGGGCACCTCGATTGGTACGCCGAGGGGATGTTCCCCCCGATGCACCTCGACGACGTCGGCGGCGAGGGCGGCACCGACTACTACCTCCGGCCGATGAACTGCCCGTTCCACGTGCTGATCTTCCGGAACCGGACGCGCAGCTACCGGGAGCTGCCGCTGCGGATGTTCGAGTTCGGGTCGGTGTACCGCTACGAGAAGTCCGGCGTGGTCCACGGCCTGACGAGGGTCCGGGGCATGACCCAGGACGACGCCCACATCTTCACGACCAAGGAGCAGATGGCCGAGGAGCTCGACTCGCTGCTCACGTTCGTCCTCGACCTGTTGCGCGACTACGGCCTCGACGACTTCTACCTGGAGCTGTCGACCCGCGACCCGGAGAAGTCGGTCGGCACGATCGAGGAGTGGGACGAGGCCACCGAGGTCCTGCGCCAGGTCGGCTCGTCGCGGGGGCTCGACCTCGTGCCCGACCCCGGCGGCGGCGCGTTCTACGGGCCGAAGATCTCCGTGCAGGTCCGCGACGCCATCGGCCGCAACTGGCAGATGTCGACCATCCAGCTCGACTTCCAGACGCCGCAGCGCTTCGGCATCACCTACACGGGGGCCGACGGCCAGCGCCACCAGCCGATCATGATCCACCGCGCCCTGTTCGGATCGATCGAGCGCTTCTTCGGTGTGCTCACCGAGCACTACGCCGGTGCGTTCCCCGCCTGGCTCGCGCCGGTGCAGGTCCGCGTCCTCGGAGTGCGCGACGATCACGACGACCACGCGTTCGCCGTCGCCGAGCGCCTGCGCGCTGCGGGCTTCAGAGCCGACGCCGTCGAGGCGAACGAGCCCCTCGGCGGCCGCATCCGGCGGGCCAAGACCGAGAAGCTGCCGTACGTGCTGGTGGTCGGCGACGACGACGTGGCCGCCGACACCGCTGGCGTGAACCCCCGCGGGGGTGACGTCGAGCGTGGTGTCACGATCGACGCGTTCATCGAGCGGTTGGCCGCCGAGGTCGCGGCCCACGCGTAGGACATGCCGTAGCCATGCCGCTCGACCGCCTCTGGGCCGGCTGGCGCATCCCCTACATCGAGTCCGCCGACGACGCGCCGCCCCCGCCGGGGGAGGGGTCGCTGTTCGAGCGCATCCTCCAGATGGACGACGAGGAGGGACGGATCGTGCACCGCGGCGGGCGCTGCGCCGTGCTGCTCAACGCGTACCCGTACAACAACGGTCACGTGATGGTGCTGCCGAACCGGGCGGTCGCCGAGATCGAGGACCTCGATGACGACGAGCATGCCGAGCTGTGGGAGCTGGTGCGCGACGCCACCGTCGCGATCAAGGCGGCGTACCGACCCGACGGCGTCAACATCGGCGTCAACCTGGGCAGGGGAGCGGGTGCCGGCGTCCCTGACCACCTCCACGTGCACGTGCTGCCGCGCTGGACGGGCGACACGAACTTCATGACGAGCGTCGCCGAGGCCCGCGTCCTGCCCGAACCACTCGACGACACCTGGCGCAAGCTCCGCGCCACCTGGCCCGCCTGACGATCCACCGGTACCCTCGCCGCCGATGGCTGACGCCGACCACGGTCCCGACGACGACGACGTCCGCGACGAGCTGCCCGAGGACCTTCAGCCCGGTGCGGTCGTCGGCCCGTACCTGTTCCCGAACAACAACCGCCGCCGCATCCCCGGCATCCTCTACCTCGTGCTCGCCGCGCTGTGCGTCGCGCTGTGGGTCGCTGCCGACGGCGACTCGGTGCTGGTGAACGGCGGGTTCCTCGTCGCCGCGGGCATCCTCACGATCGCCGGCATCTATCACCTGGTCGCTGGCTGGAACCTCGAGGTCGACGAGCGCGACGCGCTCGTGGCCGCCACGTCAGCGGTCGGCTTCCCGGTTGGGCACGCCTCGGCGCAGATGGGGTGGCGGGGCTTCCTCAGCCGTCCGACCTGGCGGATCCTGCTCTACTCCGCCGAGATGCCCCCTGCCCAGCGAGGCTTCGTGCTCGTCGATGGCGTCGACGGCCAGGTCATCGACTACTTCGCCGAGCCCAACCCCGAGGACTGGTCCGACCTGGCTGACGCCTGACGGCCGGTCAACCGCGCTGGCCGCGCACCGAGCGCAGGAGCGGTCCGAGCTGACGCTCACCACCCACGAGTGCGGCGACGCCCCGTTGGAGCACCTCGAGCGGCGTGACGGTGGGGGAGTCGGTGCTGTCGGTGGGCAGTGTGACGATCCACCGGGCGGCATCGGCGTCGTCGACCACCTCGGCCAGTCGGCCCAGGCGTTCGGCGAGCTCGTCGACGGCACGGGCGAACGGCGGCGCGGACGGATCATGATCGACGGCGAGCTCGGCGCCGAGCAGGTCGCGAGGGGCGATGGCGGTGTCGGAGACGAGCGCCGACCGGAGCCACCGGTCCAGTGCCTCGGCGCGCGCGCTGGCGGCGCGGACGAGATCGGCGGCTGACCAGCCGCCGGGGCCGACCCTGGCCGCGACGTCGTCGATCGCGCGGTCCTCCGGCTCGTCGGCGAGGTCGGTGGTGGCCGCGGTGCGGGCGGCATCTCGGTAGCGGCGGGGGAGGGTCCGGAGGGCGACCGCCCCGTCGCCGGGGTGCATCGAGGACAGGTCCGGTGTGCTCACACGTGCAGGCTATCTGGGGGGTGCGAGGCCGGTTTGGGGTCCGCTGGTACCCTGCTCGCGACAGCAAGCAGAGGAGCACGTCCATGTTCGATGGGCACTGGCGGACCAACTTCGAGCGAGGCCTCCGGCCGATCGGGGTCGGTCTGCGTCGCACCGGGCTCCAGGCCGACCACCTCACCGGCCTCGGCATCGCCATGGCCGTCGCCACCGCGGTGGCCATCGGCGCGGGGTACCTCCGCGGCGCCCTCGTGCTGTTGATCCTCACCGGCCTCTGCGACTTCCTCGACGGCGCGCTCGCGAAGGCATCGGGCATCACCAACTCCCGGCGCGGCGCGTACTTCGACTCGGTCACCGACCGTCTCACCGACGCGGTCCTGTTCATCGGCGTGGCCTGGTACCTGGCGACGACCCAGCCGGGCCTCATGCCGCTGTTGCCGATGGCCCTGCTCGGCGCCGCCTCGCTCGTGTCGTACCAGCGGGCCAAGGCGGAGTCGCTCGGCTTCGACGCGCGCGGCGGGCTCATGGAGCGCGCCGAGCGGTTCATCGCCCTCGGCATCGCCCTGCTGTTCAGCGAGATCCTCGTCGGCATCCTGTGGGGGATGCTCGTGCTCACGGTGTTCACGGCCGGGCAGCGCTTCGTCAAGGTGTGGCGCCAGGCCGAGCGCCCCGAGCCCGTCCCGCTGCCCGATCGCCGCGTCCGGCCGCGCACCCGGCGTCGCTCCACCCGCCCGGTCAGCCAGACCTGGCGGGAGCGGGCCCGCACCCGCAACCGGTAGGGCCATGACCGACCCAGTGGTCGTCGCCTACAAGGCGGGGGCCACGGCCGCCCGCGTCCTGCCGGGCTCGATGACCAACGCACTGGCGCGCGCGGGCGGGTTCGCGGCCGCTCGCCTCGGATCCCAGCGTCGCGAGATCGTCGGCCGGAACCTGCGACGCATCGACCCGCAGGTCACGCCACGGGCGGTCGCCAGGGGCGTCGACGCCACGTTCGCCTCGTACGCCCGGTACTGGGCCGAGTCGTTCCGCCTGCCCTCGCTCGACGCCGCGCGCGTCGACGGGTCGTTCTCGCTCGAGGGCTACGGCCACATCGTCGATGCCCGAGCCGCCGGCAAGGGAGCGATCATCGCGCTACCGCACCTCGGCGGATGGGAGTGGGCGGCGTTCTGGTTGACCGCCGTCGAGCACGTGCCGGTGACCGCGGTGGTGGAGGCGCTCGAACCTCCAGAGCTGTTCGAGTGGTTCGCCGCGTATCGCCGCGAGCTCGGCATGACCGTCGTCGGGCTCGGTCCCGACGCAGCGACCGCCTGCGTGCGCGCACTGCGCAACTGCGAGGTGCTGTGCCTGCTGTCGGACCGTGACATCAGCGGGGGCGGCATCGACGTCGAGTTCTTCGGCGAGCGCACCACGCTGCCCGCGGGTCCTGCCACGCTCGCGCTGCGCACGGGGTCGCCACTGCTGCCCACCGCCATCTACTTCGACGGGGCCGGCCAGCGTGCCGTCGTCGAAGGCCCCCTCGACACGTCGCGACAGGGCGGCCTGCGTGACGACGTGGCGCGCATCACCCAGGACCTCGCGGTGCGGCTCGAGGTCCTGATCTCGAACGCGCCCGAGCAGTGGCACCTCATGTCGCCGAACTGGCCGAGCGACCGAATCGAACCGGTGGCGTCGCCTCGGTCGCTCCCGTAGCGTGGTCCCGTGCGCGTCGGACTGATCTGCCCGTACAGCCTGAGCGTTCCAGGTGGTGTTCAGTACCAGGTCCTCGGCCTGGCGCGGGCGCTGCGAGGCCTCGGCCACGAGGTGCGCGTGCTCGCACCGTGCGACGGGCCGCCGCCCGACTCCGGCGTCACCCCGCTCGGTGCGTCGATCCCCACCGCCGCCAACGGGTCGGTCGCGCCGATCGCCCCCGATCCGTCGGCCCAGCTGCGCCTCATCCGCGCGCTCCGCGACGAGACCTTCGACGTGTTGAACCTGCACGAGCCCCTCGTGCCGGGGCCCAACATGACCGCGTGCCTGTTCAAGGCCGCGCCGCTGGTGGGCACCTTCCACGCGGCGGGCACCATCGGCGCCTACACGTGGGGCCGGCCCGCGCTGCGATGGGTCGCGACGCGGCTCGACCACCGCGTCGTCGTGTCGGCCGACGCGCGGGACCTCGCCGTGACGGCGCTCGGTGGCGAGTACGAGCTGCTGTTCAACGGCATCGAGGTCGATCGCTTCGCGAAGGCGACCCCGTGGCCCACCGAGGGCCCCACCATCGCCTTCGTCGGTCGGCACGAGCCCCGCAAGGGCCTCGCCGTCCTGCTCGACGCCATGGCCGAGCTGCCGGCGTCGGTGCGCCTCTGGGTGGCCGGAGACGGCCCGGACACCGACGGATTGCGCCGCCAGCACGCAGGTGACCCGCGCATCCACTGGCTGGGTCGCATCTCCGACGACGAGAAGGCCCGCCGCCTCAAGGCCGCCGACGTGTTCTGCGCCCCGTCGCTCGGTGGCGAGTCGTTCGGTGTCGTGCTCCTGGAGGGGATGGCCGCTCGGTGCGCGACCGTGGCATCTGATCTGCCCGGGTATCGCAACGTGGCCCGTTCGGGCGTCGACGCGCTGCTCGTGCCGCCGGGCGACTCCCAGGCGCTGGCGGGGGCCCTCCGAGAGGTCCTGGCTGACTCCGACCTGGCTGGCCGCCTCGTCGAGGGAGGCACCGATCGGGCCCAGAGCTTCTCGATGGAGAGCCTGGCCGAGCGGTACACCGACATCTTCGAGCGGGTCGTGTCCACCACCAGCGGGGCCGCGACGCGGGGGTGACCGTGGTGGTGGTCGAGTGGCGCGTATGATCTCTGATCGGCCCTGACAGAGCCGGCGGAATCCGTCGACGACCCACCGGGAGTTCCCGACCATGGCTGTGCTCTTGATCCTCCTGGCGATCGTCGTGGTGCTGGTGATCGTCGCCATCGTCACCTACAACTCCCTCGTCGGGCTGCGCAACCGCATCGAGAACGCGTGGGCCCAGATCGACGTCCAGCTCAAGCGCCGCTACGACCTGATCCCCAACCTGGTGGAGACGGTGAAGGGCTACGCCACCCACGAGCAAGAGACGCTCCAGAGCGTCATCGAGGCGCGCAACATGGCGCAGTCGGCCACGAACGTGCACGACCAGGCCCAGGCCGAGAACGTGCTCACCGGCGCTCTGAAGTCGCTGTTCGCCGTGTCCGAGGCCTACCCGGACCTCAAGGCGAACCAGGGCTTCCTCCAGCTGCAAGAGGAGCTCACCGGCACCGAGGGCCGCATCGCCTATGCGCGGCAGTTCTACAACGACACCGTCTACAAGTACAACACCAAGATCCAGGCGTTCCCGGGCCTGATCTTCGCCAAGATCTTCGGCTTCACCGAGCGCGAGTACTTCGAGACCGACGACGAGACGCGCGGGCCGGTCCAGGTCGAGTTCTAGGTTGGCCACGCTGTCGGAACACACCGTCGACCTCGATCGCCGAGCCACCACGATCACCCTGTCGCTCACCGCTGCGGGCGCGGTCGTCGGTGCCCTCGTGCTCGCGCTCGTCGCCTCCCTCGCTGGCGTGGCGTGGCTCGGGGCGCTGGTCGGCCTGCTCGCCGGCGCAGGCCTGGTCACCTGGCTCGTCCGCCGTGCCGACACCAGCATCCTGGCCAGCATCGACGCCACGGTGGTGCCCGCAGGCGACGAGCCTCGACTGCGGAACCTGGTCGACGGCCTGTGCGTCAGCAACGGCCTGCCCGTCCCCACCCTCGCCGTGGTCGACGACGCCACCGTGAACTGCCTCACCATCGGTCGAAGCCCGTCGAGCAGCACGGTGGTGTTCACCCGGGGCCTGCTCGACACGCTCGACCGCATCCAGCTCGAGGGCGTCGTCGCCCGCCACCTCGCGGTCATCAAGTCGGGCGAAGCCCATCTCGGCACCGTCCTGGCACCCTTCGCCGCGTTCGCTCCGTCCCTCGTGGCGCGGGCGATCCCTCAGCGATACGACCTCCTGGCCGACCTTGAGGGCGTGGGCCTCACCCGGTACCCACCGGGACTGACCTCGGCACTGGAGCGCGCCCGCGGAAACACCCGTGTCGCGTCCGCGCCACGGAGCTCGAGCCACCTCTGGCTCGACGACCCCCATCCCGCCGGCGGCGAACCGCCCGGCGTCGCACACTCACCCATCGACGAGCGCATCGCCACGCTCCAGGAGCTCTGACACGTTGCACCCCAGCCGTACCCGACGTCGCGCCAGCGCGGCCGTCGCCAGCCTTCTCGCACTCTCGCTGATCGCCGTCGCGTGCGGCGACGACGGAGAGCAGGCCGCGACGACGACCAGCACCGCCGCGCCGACCACGACCACCTCCACCACAGAGGCCCCCACCACCACGACGACCGAGCCGCACCGGATGCAACTCACCGGTATGCCCGTCGCCGACGAGCTGGCGGCGCTGCGCACCGCGATGATCGTCAAGATCGACAACAACAACGGCAACGCCCGGCCGCAGCGGGGCATCAACACCGCCGACGTGGTGATCGAAGAGGCCGTCGAGGGCAACGAGAGCCGCTTCTTCGCCGTCTTCCACACGAACTACACCGACCCCGTCGGACCGGTTCGATCGGCGCGCACGTCCGACATCGACCTGATGGCGATGTTCGGCCGCCCGACGTTCTCGAGCTCTGGTGGCAACGGCGGGACGATGGGCGCGATCCGCGCCGCTGAGGTTGCAGTGGTCGCCGGCCACGACTCGCAGTACGGCTCGTACTTCTTCCGCATGAGCAACGACGGCGACATCCGCCGACGAGCGCCGCACAACCTGTTCACGAACCTGTCCGAGCTGTGCAGCGCCGCCTGTCCCGAGGGCTCTCCGCCGCCACCGTTCGCGACGTGGCTGGCCGAGGGCGAGACCCGACCGACGGCGCTCCCCACCGCCGGCGTCGACATCACGTTCGGGAACAACCCGGTCCAGTGGGTCTGGAACCCCGACACCGCCGGGTTCCTGCGGTGGCAGAAGGGCACGCCGCACGTCGATCCCGACGACACCCAGGTCAACGCCCAGAACGTGCTGCTGCTCATGACCCCGTACGGCACGAGCCCCTTCGACAGCCGCTCGCCGGAGGCCCACACCGTCGGCTACGGCGAGGCCTGGGTGCTGACCAACGGTACCGTCACCCACGGATCCTGGGACCGGCCCACGCGCGAGGTCCCGTACACGCTGCGGGACGACGAGGGCAACGTCATCCCGCTCACCCCCGGCCAGACCTGGGTCGAGCTGCTCCGCACCGACAAGCCGACCCCGTCGTTCCTCCAGGAAGACCCGCGGGGCTGACCTCCACAGGCGCTGCTCCCCTGCGGTCTCCGGCATCGGGCTGGGGACCGTCGTGGAGCGCCCCTACACTGGCGGGCATGTCGAACGCTTCCCCCGCCTCCGGTCGCGAGACCGGCACCCAGCTCGTCAAGCGTGGCCTGGCCGAGATGCTGAAGGGCGGCGTCATCATGGACGTCGTCGACCCTGAGCAGGCCCGCATCGCCGAGGACGCCGGCGCTGTGGCGGTCATGGCGCTCGAGCGCGTCCCCTCCGACATCCGGCGCGACGGCGGCGTGGCCCGCATGAGCGATCCGGAGATGATCGAGGGCATCAAGGCCGCCGTCACCATCCCGGTGATGGCCAAGGCTCGGATCGGCCACTTCGTCGAAGCACAGATCCTCGAGGCGCTCGGTGTCGACTACGTCGACGAGTCCGAGGTGCTCACCCCGGCCGACGAGACCCACCACATCGACAAGTGGGCGTTCGCCGTGCCGTTCGTCTGCGGCGCCACCAACCTCGGCGAGGCGCTGCGGCGCATCTCCGAAGGCGCGTGCATGATCCGTTCCAAGGGCGAGGCCGGCACCGGCAACATCGTCGAGGCGGTCCGCCACCTGCGCCAGATCCTCGGCGACATCCGCAAGATCACCCAGGCCGATCCGGCCGAGCAGTTCGAGTGGGCCAAGCAGCTCCAGGCACCGCTGCCGCTCGTGCAGGAGATCCACGACACGGGCCGGCTCCCTGTCCCGATGTTCTGCGCCGGCGGCATCGCCACCCCGGCCGACGCCGCGTTGGTCATGCAGCTCGGTGCCGAGGCCGTCTTCGTCGGCTCCGGCATCTTCAAGAGCAGTGACCCCGCCGGCATGGCCAAGGCAGTCGTCGAGGCCACCCTCAACTTCGAGGACCCCTCGATCCTCGCCAAGGTCAGCCGTGGGCTGGGCAAGGCGATGCCCGGGCTCGAGATCGGCACGCTCGACACCAAGCTCGCCGACCGCGGCTGGTAGGCGAAGCGATGCCGTCCACGTCCGCCGATGCGAGGCCTCCAGGGGCCGGTGAAGATCGGACTGCTGGCCCTCCAGGGGGCCGTCGAACTCCACGCTCGTAGCCTCGCGCGCCTCGGCGTCGCCACGCTGCCCGTGCGCCGGCCCGACCAGCTGGCCGACGTCGACGCCCTCATCATCCCCGGCGGGGAGTCGACGACCATCTCGATGCTGCTCGAACGCCAGGGCATGGTCGAGCCGCTCGCCGAACGCCTGGCCGACGGCATGCCGACGCTCGGCACCTGCGCCGGGATGATCCTGCTCGCCACCGACGTCGCCGACGGCCGCGCCGACCAGCGCCGGTTCGCCGCCATCGACATCGGCGTCCGCCGCAACGGCTACGGCCGTCAGGTCGACTCCTTCGAAGCCGACATTGCTC
>CAZBTQ010000015.1:0-4917 GCA_964494405.1 uncultured Iamiaceae bacterium | reverse complement strand
TCCACGCCGTGTTCATCAGGGCGCCGCTCGTCGAGCGTGTCGGCCCCGACGTCGAGGTCCTGGCCGAGGTCGACGGCGTTCCCGTCCTGTGCCGCCAGGGCAACGTCATCGTGTCGTCGTTCCACCCGGAGCTCTCGAACGACACCCGCATCCACCAGCTGCTCGTCGACGCCGTGGGGCCGACGAGCCCGACCGAGAGGTGACCTGAGTGTCCGGACACTCCAAGTGGGCGACCATCAAGCACAAGAAGGGCGCCGCTGACAAGGCCAGGGGCAAGCTCTTCGCCAAGCTGATCCGCCAGGTCGAGGTCGCGGCGCGCGAGGGCGGTGGCGACCCCGACAGCAACCCCACGCTGCGCACGATGTTCCAGAAGGCCCGGGACAACTCGGTGCCGCTGGACACCATCGAGCGGGCGATCAAGCGGGGCACCGGCGAGCTCGAGGGCGTCACCTACGAGTCGATCACCTACGAGGGCTACGCCCCGCACGGGGTCGCGATCCTCGCCGAGGTGCTCACCGACAACCGCAACCGCACCGGCTCGGAGATCAAGACGATCTTCACCCGCGGCGGTGGCTCGCTGGCCGAGCCGGGCGCGGTGTCCTGGCAGTTCGACCGGCGCGGCGTCGTGATGGTGCCGGGCAGCGTGGGCGAGGACGACCTGATGCTCGTGGCGCTCGACGCGGGAGCCGACGACATCGTCGACGACGGCGGCACCTGGCGGGTCACGTGCGAGCCTGCGGTCCTGTCCGACCTGCGCGACGCGCTCGACGCGGCGGGCGTGCCGGTCGAGTCGTCGGAGGCGGCGATGATCAGCCAGACCGTCATCGCGCTCGATTCGGCCGAGGCGGCCAAGTCAGTGCTCAACGTGATGGACGCGCTGGACGACCACGACGACGTCCAGGCCGTCCACGCCAACTTCGACATCCCCGAGTCGGTCCTCGAGTCCCTCGACGCCTGAGCCACCGAGTCCCGCACTGGGCGTACGCTCGTATCCCGCGGTCCCAGCGCCGCGACGCTGCCGAGGAGGGCGAAGGTTGACCGAGGGGGCAAGCCAGCAGGAGGGCACGGTCGGTGCGAAGGGTCTCACCCCCGCCGACGTCGCTGCCGTCCTGCGCCGCGCCGCTGAGCTCGACGCGTCAGACGCCGCGTCGCGCGGCCTCCCAGAGGTCGTGCCGGCAGCAGTCGTCGAGGAGGCGGGCGTCGAGGCGGGGATCTCGCGCCACGCAGTGCAGCGGGCGCTCGCCGAGCTGGCGGTCGCGCCGGCCGCCGGCGCGATCGAGGTCCACGCGTCCGGCGTGCCCGACCGCATCGAGGTGCTGCGCGACGTCGCGGGGCCGGCGCGCGACGTCAACGGCCGGATCGAGCGCTACCTGCGGCGGCAGATCTTCGTGCGACAGCGGATCTACGAGAACGGGTCGCGCTGGGCGCCTCGCAAGGGCGTGTTCGCGACGTTGCGCCGCTGGATCGGCACGCGCAGTCGCCACGAGCTGCGCCCGGTCGGTGCGGTCGACGTGCGCGTCGCCGACGACCCGTCAGGCGACGACGGCCGGGTCCTGGTGCGCATCGACGCCGACCTCGGGCTCCTCCGTCGCCGGCAGGTGGGTGGGGCCGCGCTCGGTACCACGCTTGTCGCCGCCGGGTCTGGCTGGCTCGTCGCCCTCAACGGGCCCGAGCTGTTGCTCGTGGTCGTCCCACTCGGCGGTGGTGCGATCGCCGGGTCGATCATGGCGGCGAGGGTGCTCGCCCGCCGTGCGGTTGCCCGCATCGAGACGGCGCTGCACGGGATGATCGACCGCATCGAGCACGGGCCGCGCGACTCCCGGGCCGCGTTCAAAGCCGCGGTGCGCGAGCAGCGCGACGCGGCGCTGATGCAGGCAGCCGACCAGATGTTCCGCACGAGGGGACCGTCGAAGCCGTCCCGCTCCGGCTCGCGCCGCGACACGCCGAACCGGCCCGACCTCCCTGACGTGCCCGATGCCGCATCGGATGGTTAGCGTGGCGATCGTGCGCCGACGTGCCGATCATCATCGATCCACCACGACCCGAGAGGGCTCACGGTGAGCGTGTCGGTTGGCGACCGTGCCCCCGACTTCGAGCTGGTGGGCACCGACGGTACCGACGCCGGCACCCGCACCTACTCGTTGGCCGAGATGGCGGGCAAGGCGGTGGTCCTGGTGTTCTACCCGGGCGACAACACGCCGGTCTGCACGCGCCAGCTCAACACCTACACCACCGACTTCGACCAGTTCAGCGAGGTCGACGCGCAGGTGCTCGCGCTGAGCCCACAAGACGTCGACAGCCACCGGGCGTTCGCCGAGGCGCAAGGCGGCTTCGCCTTCCCGTTGCTGGCCGACACGGACAAGGCGGTCGGGTCCGCCTACGGCGTGGTCGGGCCGATCGGCTTCTACCGCCGCAGCGTCGTGGTCGTCGACGAGGAAGGCGTGATCCGCTACCTGCACCGCGCGGTCGCCGGTCTCACCTTCCGACCCACCGCCGAGATCGTCGAAGCCCTGCGCGCGCTCGGCTGAGAGGCCGAGCGGATCCGCGAGGCCGGCGCCCCTCAGATCCCGTCGGCGACGCCGAGCAGGCGCGCCCGGCTCACCGACTGCATCCCGCGCCACAGGCCGACCCCGGCGAGCACCCACGCGATCGCGCCGATGGCGATCGAGGCACTGCTGGCGCCGAAGAGAGCGCCGGTGGACTGGCTGTAGGCGATCATGATCAGCGGGAGGCTCACCAGGCCCGACGCCTGCTGGGCGGCGGCCGTGCTCTTCACCCGGGCCGACAGCCGCAGCACGATCGACAGGGTGAGCGCGAGGAACGGCGGCACGACCCACAGCATGAGCACCCACCACTGCTGGGTGGGGAAGAACCAGCCTCCGACCTGGGGGCCGACGATGGTGTTGACGATCAGCGAGTACGCGCCGAACCCGACGATCGTGGTGACGTAGCCCGGCAGCAGGCTGGCGATGAGCTTGCCGAGGTAGATCTCGCGGACGTCGGCGGGGGAGTGGGCCAGGAACTCGCCGGTGCCGCGCTCGCGCTCTCCGACGATCGTCGCGGCGCCGACCGCGGTCGAGATCGTCAACGGCACGACCACCGCGACGGGGGCGAACAGGTACACGGCCAGTGCGAACGACGTACGACCTGCATCGGTGTCGCCCCTGATGGCCGCTTGGGCCGACGCGGGAAGGACCTCCAGCGCCTGGGACACCTGGCTCACGGCCTCGACGTTGCCGAGCGAGGTGATGCTCAACAGCAGCACCGTGGGGATGAACAGGAAGAACAGGCTGCCGATGAACAGCATCGGCAACCAGAAGCCGCGGTCGCCGATGAGCTGCTTGAGGTCGGTGCGGGTGACGGTGACGATCCTCGACCAGTTCATCGTCGAGCCTCCTCTACTTCGCGGCGCACCGCGAAGTAGAGGTCTTCGAGGGTCGGCTCGTGGGGGTCGACTCGGGTCAACCTCACGCCGGCGGCGACGAGCGCGGCGACGACGTCGGGCAGCGCGTCGATGGAGGTGAGCTCGATCTCGGTCGTCTCGCCGCGCCGGTAGCGGAGGACGTCGGTGCGGTCGGCCAGGAGGTCGAGCTGCGCCGGGTCCTCTGCGTCGAGCCGCACGACGAGGTTCGGCCAGTACCGGGCGGTGAGATCGTCGGGCGAACCGGCGATGAGATCGCGGCCGGCGTCGAGCACGACCACCTGCTCGGCGAGGCCCTCCGCCTCGAGCAGTAGGTGGGTGCACATCACGATCGTGGACCCGTCGCGCTGCATCTGCTGGATGAGCTCGAGCACGGCGTGCGACGACTCGGGGTCGAGACCCGAGGTGGGTTCGTCGAACAGCAACAGGTCGGGCGCGTGCAGGACGGATCGGGAGAGCGCCAGCCGGGTCTTCATGCCGGTCGAGTAGCCGCCCACCATCTGATCGAGCGCCTGCTCGATGCCGAAGCGGGCGGCGCACTCACGGATGCGCGCCTCGGCGTGGCGGCCGAGGCCGTAGAGCTCCGACGCGTAGATCAGGTTGTCCATCCCCGTCAGTCGGTCGTACAGGGCCGGCTTGGCCGACACCACCCCGCACCGGCGCCGGATCGACTCGCCGTCGGTGGCAGGGTCGGCACCGAAGACCCGCACCGTGCCGTCGTGGGGGTCGAGCGCACCGGTGATCATGCGAACGGCGGTGGTCTTGCCGGCACCGTTCGGGCCGAGCAGCACGGTGATGCTGTTGGTGGGGACCACGAGGTCGAGCCCGTCGAGCGCGACGACCCCGCCGAACGATCGGGTCACGCCGTGCAGCGCCACGACCGGGATCGGCGGTGCCGGGACCGCGCCCGCGGGCGCGGCGGCGGCAGAGGTGTCGGTGTCGGTCATCTGGTCCTCCGTCGGCCGGCGAAGGGCGGCACTGTAGGGTTCCGACGCACCGAAGAGGCGTCGCGGCTGGTCAGAAGGGTCGCCAGGGTGGTCCACGAGACCGTCACCGCGCCGCAGTAGGGTCGTACATGTGTTCGTCCTCGGGATCGACCCCGGTCTCACCCGGTGCGGGTACGCGGTCATCGCGCCCGGCCGCGCCGGCCCGCGCGCGGTCGCGCTCGGCGTCATCACCACCAGCACCGAGCTGGCCCTTCCCCTGCGGCTGGCCGAGCTCCAGGCCGAGGTCAGGTCGCTGATGGACGAGCACCCACCCACCACCGTCGCCGTCGAGCGGGTGTTCTTCCAGCACAACGTCCGCACCGCCATGGCCGTCGGCCAGGCGTCGGGGGTGGTCATGGCCGAGGCCGCGTCGCGCGGTTGCGAGGTCGTCCAGTACACGCCGAACGAGGTCAAGTTGTCGGTCACCGGCGACGGGGCCGCCGACAAGGAGGCTGTCATCTCCATGGTGCAGTCGCTGCTCGGGCTCGCACGCCCACCCCGTCCCGCCGA
>CAZBTQ010000014.1:0-31034 GCA_964494405.1 uncultured Iamiaceae bacterium | reverse complement strand
CCGTGCGCGCCTGCGAGGTGGCCGGGGTGCCCGCGCCGCGCGTCGTGTGCGGCGGTGCGACCCGCACCGCGAGCGAGGTGGCCGGGATCCTCGCGATCAGCGACCTGATCACCGCCGCTGCCGTCGACATCGTGCTCGTGCACGACGGTGCCAGGCCGTTCCCCCCGCCCGAGCTGCTCGAACGCCTCGTCGCAGCGGCGGCCACCCACGTCGCGGCGGTCCCCGTCCTCGCTGTCGAGCCGGGCCTGGCGCACCGCGAGCACGGTGCTGGAGCGCTCGTCGGTGAGGTCGACACCTCGGACCTCGGTGCCGTGCAGACCCCCCAGGCGTTCTCGGCGGTCCCGCTGCTCGCTGCTGCGACCGCCGCAGCAGCAGCCGGGACCGACACGGTCGACACCCTGTCGCTCTTCACCCTGCACGGCGGCCCGAGCGCCGTCGTCGTCGCCGGCGACCCGCGCAACCTGAAGGTCACCCACCCCGCCGACCTCGACCGCGCCGCAGCCATCGCGCGCGACCTCGGCCAGCCGTAGGCTCACGACGATGGGCCTGGGCACCTTCGACCGACCAACCGCCATACGCCGACTCGTCGATCTCGACGAGTCCCGACAGCCGGTCGACCTGCTCGTCGTCGGCGGCGGCATCACCGGAGCAGGCGTCGCCCTCGACGCCGCGTCGCGGGGCCTGCACACCGTGCTGGTCGAGCGTGACGACCTCGCGTCGGGCACCTCGTCGCGTTCCTCCAAGCTGGTGCACGGCGGCCTGCGCTACCTCCAACAGGGCGACATCCGGCTCGTCTACGAGGCGTTGGCCGAGCGGCAGCGCCTCCGTCACAACGCACCCCACCTCGTCCAGGTGCTGCCGTTCCTGCTGCCGGTGTTCACCCGCGACGGGCTCTTCGACCGCCGCATCGCGTGGGCCCTCGGCAAGGCCATGTGGATGTACGACCTCACCGGCGGCGCTCGCATCGGCAAGCTGCACAAGAAGCTGTCGGTCGACGATGCCCTCGCCCAGATGCCCACGCTCCCGCGGGAGCGGCTGGCCGGCGCCTACCTGTACTACGACGCCACCACCGATGACGCCCGGCTCACCCTCGCGGTCGCCCGCACGGCCGCACTCGACCATGGCGCGGTGGTCGCCACACGCGCCGAAGTGGTCGACTGGCACCGCGAGTCGGGGCGGCTCGCGGGTGCCCGGGTCCGGCTCGCCGGGCACCACGGCGCGCCGGACCGCGACGTGCTCGTCAGGGCGCGGCACATCGTGAGCGCCACCGGGGTCTGGTCAGACGACGTGCGGGGCCTGGGTGCGGGTGAGGCACCCGACACGATCCGGCCGGCGAAGGGCGTGCACATCACGGTGCCGTGGGACCTGGTGCGCAACGAGGTGGCCGTGGTGGTCCCGGTGCCCGGCGACCGTCGCTCCGTGTTCGTCGTGCCGTGGGGCGAGCAGACCTACATCGGCACCACCGACACCGACTACGACGGGGCGCTCGGCATGCCCCGGTGCACGGGCGAGGACGTCGACTACCTCTTGCGGGCCATCAACGCGGCCGTCGACGGGTCGATCTCACGGAGCGACGTCACCGCCACCTGGGCCGGCCTCAGGCCGCTCGTCCGCTCGACCGAGTCGGGGCGCACCGCCGACCTCTCCCGGCGCCACAAGGTCACCGTCGACGACGACGGCCTGGTCTCGGTGAACGGGGGCAAGCTGACCACCTACCGCGAGATGGCCGAGGACACCGTCGACACGGTGATCCGTCACCTCGACGACGACACCGCCGCGAGGGTCCGGTCGCGCTCGGCCACAAAGGACCTGCGGCTCCGTGGGGCCGAGGGGTTGGACGAGATGCGGGACCGCGCCGCCGAGTCCGGACCGGCGCTCGACCACCTCGTCCGCCGCTACGGCGGCGATGCCCGCGTCCTGGCAGCGATGGTCGACACCCGTCCGGAGCTCGGCGCACCGATCGCCGACGGGCATCCCTTCGTGCTGGCCGAGGCGCTCTACGCCGCCCGCTACGAGATGGCGACGACGCTCGACGACGTGCTCACCAGGCGGGTACCGCTGCGGTTGCGCGACGCCCGCGCCGCGATCGCCGCCGCACCTGACGTCGCGAGGGCGATCGCCGACGAGCTCCGGTGGAACGCCGACGACGTGGCCGCGCAGGTCGACGAGTTCTGCGCCGCCGTCACCGAGGACCTCGTGACCGCCGGGCTCGAACCCGCCGCGACGTGAGCCCGGCTCCCACGCCCCTGCCCCTGCCGGGCCCTGGTGCCCCGACGCCGCCGATCGAGCTGCCCGATCCGGCGACCGCGGTGCCTCGCATCGATGCACAGCACGTGCCGGTACCCGAGCCCGTCGTCGACGCGCTGCGCGGCACCGGCGCCACCGTCGACGCCGATCCCGCGGTGCGGGCCGAGGCGTCGCGCGACTGGTGGCCGCTCGCCATCGGTTGGGCACTCGACAACGAACTGCCGGCACGGGCCGATGTCGTGGTCCGTCCACGCGCGACCGAACAGGTCGCCGCGGTCCTGCGGATCTGCAACGAGGCCGCCGTCCCGGTCACCACCGTGGCAGGGCGCAGCGGGGTGTGCGGTGCCGCGGTGCCGGTGCACGGCGGAGTCGCCCTCGACGTGACCGCCTTGTCGGGCATCGTCTCGGTCGACGACCAGTCGCTCGTCGTCGACGTCGCGGCCGGCACCTTCGGCGACCACCTCGAGGACGAGCTCAGGAACCGTCACGGCCTCACCCTCGGCCACTGGCCCCAGTCGATCGCCCTCTCGACGGTCGGAGGCTGGGTCGCATGCAGGTCCGCCGGCCAGCTCTCGAACCGCTACGGCAAGATCGAGGACATCGTCGTGGGCCTCGACGTCGTGATGGCGGACGGTTCGGTCGTTCGAACCGGTGGCGCGCCACGCGCCGCGGTCGGCCCCGACCTCACGCAGATGTTCGTCGGATCCGAGGGCACCCTCGGCGTCGTCACCTCGGCTCGCTTACGGCTCCGTCCGGTGCCCCAGGTCGAGGGGCGGGCCGCCTACGGGTTCGCCTCGTGGTTCGAGGGCATGGATGCCTGTCGCCGGATCCTGCGCCGGGGGGCCGATCCGGCGGTGCTCCGGCTGTACGACGCGGTCGAATCCGACCGCAGCTACGGCACCGGCGACCTCCACGTCCTGCTCGTCATGGACGAAGGCGACCCGCTCACCGTCGATGCCAACATGGCCGTGGTCGCCGCCGAGTGCGCTGCCACCACGCCTCCTGCGGCGCGGCTCGACGACGAACTGGTCGGCCGTTGGTTCGAGCATCGCAACGACGTCGCGGCGCTCGAGAGCCTCACCCGCAACGGCTTCGTCGTCGACACGATGGAGATCGCGGCGCCGTGGAGCCGCCTCGACGAGATCTACACCGCGACCGTCGACGCGCTGTCCTCGGTCGACGGCGTGCGGGCCGCGTCGGCCCACCAGTCCCACGCCTACGCCGACGGGGCCTGCCTCTACTTCTCGTTCGCGGGGCGCCCGCCAGACGGCGATCGCGACGACTTCTACGTCCGCTGCTGGGACGTGGGGACCCGCGCGGTGCTCGACCACGGCGGCTCGCTGAGCCACCACCACGGTGTGGGCCTGCACCGGTCACGGTTCGTCGCCGAGGCGCTCGGCTCCGGCCTCGACGTGCTCGTCGCGCTCAAGCACGCGATGGACCCTCGGGGAATCCTCAACCCCGGCAAGCTGGGGCTCCCGGACCCGTGGGGAGCACCCCGTTGGCCATGACCGATGCGATCCACGAGGTCGACCGCGACGCGCTCGTCCAGGCCGCTGCGGCCGGGGTGCTGATCGTCGGGCCGCTCGCCGGGTTGTCGATCCTGCTGATCGACACCGAAGCCGACGACTCGGGCGGGCTCTCCGGTGTGCTCTTCCTCGCCGTCATCGTCGGCTTCGTGTTCATCGGGTGGATTGCGGCACGCGCCGCGCCCCGGGTGCCGCTGACCCATGGGGCACTCGCCGCGCTCGCCACCTTCGTCGTCGTCCAGACGACGATCCTGCTGATCGCGCTCGTCGCAGGACATGACACCGACCCGAGCCCCGTCGGCCTGGTGTTCGGCGCGATGCTCGCGGCGTCGGCGGGCACGATCGGGGCACTCGTCGCGGCGCGCCGCAGGAGGGGCAACGCACGATGAGCGTGCTCGTGATCGATGTGGGCACCAGTGGGATCCGCGCGGTCGTCACCGACGACTCGGCACGGATCCTGGCGGAGACACGGCGGGCCATGCTCCCATCGACGCCGTTCCCCGGCCTCGTCGAGTTCGACGCTGCCGCGCTCGCGGACACCGCCATCGAGCTCGCCGAGGAGGTCCTCGCCCGCCACGGGACACCGGTCGACGCGGTCGGCATCTCCAACCAGCGGGCATCCACGATCGTGTGGGACCCAGCCGACGGACGCCCGGTCGGGCCCGGCATCGGGTGGCAGGACCTGCGCACCGTCGGCGAGTGCCTCACCCTGCGGGTCGAGGGCATCCGACTCGCGCCGAACCAGTCGGCGACGAAGTGCGCGGCACTGCTCGACGGCGCCGACCCCGATCGGACGGGAGGTCTGTTGTTCGGCACCGTCGACTCCTGGCTCATCTGGGTGCTCAGCGGTGGCACCGCGCACGTCACCGACCTCTCCAACGCGTCGGTCACGGGGATGGTCCGCCTCGACGGTTCGGGCTGGGACGACGAGGTGCTCGGCCGGCTCCGCATCCCCGAGTCGGCACTACCGCGCATCGTCGACACGGCGGGCCCGATCGCCGACGCCACCGCGCTCACGGGCGCCCCACCCATCACCGCCGCGGTCGGCGACCAGCAGGCCTCGCTCATCGGCCAGGGCTGCGTCTCACCCGGCGCCGCGAAGATCACCTTCGGCACCGGCGGGATGCTCGACCAGTGGCTCGGGCCCCGCCGCCCGGAGTTCGAGATGCGTGGCGATGCCGGCACGTTCCCGATCGTCGCGGCGCGCCACCGCGGCGAGATCGCCTGGGGCCTCGAAGGGGTGATGCTCGCCGCGGGCAGCAACGTCGAGTGGCTGCGCGACGATCTCGGCATCATCACCGACGCCTCGGACTCCCACACCCTGGCCTCGACGTGTGACTCGTCTGATGGTGTCGTCTACGTGCCGGCGTTGCTCGGCCTGGGCACTCCGCACTGGGACTACGGCGCTCGTGGCGGGCTGTTCGGCGTCACCCGCGGTACCACCGCGGCGCACGTGGCGCGCGCGGTCCTCGAGGGTGTCGCGCAGCGTGGCGCCGACCTGGTCGAGGCGGCGGAGCGCGACGGCGGGGTCGCCATCGAGGCACTCCGCGTCGACGGCGGCATGAGCGCCAACCCCACCTTCGTCCAGGCCTTGGCCGACGCCACCCAGCGCACCGTCGAGCTCTCACCAGAGGTCGAGGCGACGAGCCGCGGCGCTGCCGTGCTGGCGCTCGTTGGGCTCGGTCGTCTCGCCGTCGAGGACGCGGGCGCGTTGTGGGAACCACGCGGCCGGGTGCACCCCGGCCCGCCCCTCGACCGGGATCGATGGGCCGACGCGGTGGCCCGTTCGCGCGGGTGGCACGGCGAGCTGTCGGCCATGGACTTCTGACCCCCTCGCTCGTCGCGAGATCGTCACCGACTCGCGCGCACGACTGCGCCCACACGCGATCACCGTCTCGCTACTATGTGACCCATGTCACCGACCGGTGGCAGATGGGGCTCCCAGGGCAAGGGAGCACGCATCGCACGACCAACGATCTTGGGGGATCCACCTATGTCGAGGACCACGCACCGAGCGCTCTTGGTGTCCTTGTTCGCCGCAACGGCACTGGTCGTGGGCGCGTGCGGCGGGAGCAGTGGGGGTGGCAGTGGCAACGGTGGCGCGGCCTCCGCGAGCGGCGGTGAGGAGATCGCCGACATCGGCCCCGGCGACATCACGATCGTCAACTTCGCGTACGAGGACCCCGAGTTCACCGCCGCCGTCGGCGACGAGGTCGTCTGGGTCAACGAAGGCGCTGCACCCCACACGGTCACGGGTGAGGACTTCGACTCCGGCGTGATCCGATCCGGCAAGGGTTGGACCCACACCTTCGACGAGCCAGGTACCTACGAGTACTGGTGCACGAACCACGAAGGCGCGATGACAGGCACGATCGTCGTCGAGTGATCTCGTCCGGGTGCGGGGGCCTCGGGGGTGGTCGCCGCACCCGGACGACTGGCACACTGGCGGCGACGGTGAGTCGGCTGGGTGACCGCGGTCCGGGCAATCGGATCGAGGAAGGTCGGGGCTCCGAAGGGCAGGGTGCTGGCTCGCGGCCAGTCGAGGCGACTCGCAGGACAGTGCCACAGAGAACAGACCGCCGATGGCCCGGTTCACCGGGCACAGGCAAGGGTGAAACGGTGCGGTAAGAGCGCACCAGCGTCCGGGGCGACCCGGGCGGCTCGGTAAACCCCACCCGGAGCAAGGCCAGACGTGGGCATGGGCGGCCCGTCCGCTCCTCGGAGCAGCCCACGGGTAGGCCGCACAGATGGATGGTCACCCATCGGGATCCCGGCAACGGGCCCGTGGACAGAACCCCGCCTACAGGCCGACTCACCGTCACCCAGGCCGCTGACCAGGGGAAACACCGCTCTCAGAGGCGGCTCAAACCTCTCCAGTCCTCAGGTAGTCCTCAGCAGATGGAGCGAGGACACGATCGAGGACCTCGGCGGGCACCTCGCGGTCGTCGCGCAACCAGTGGACGTAGGTCCGGCTCACCGTCTCGACCGTGTCGCCCAGATGACCGGCGACCGCCGCCAGCGGAGCACCCTCGGCGAGCAACGTCGACGCCGAGAAGTGGCGCAAGGCGTGGAACTTGAACCGGTCCGGCTCGAGGCCGGCACCGACGAGCGCCGGACGCCACGCCGACGCGTAGAACTGGTCGCGTCGCATCAACCCCGACGACCGGCCACCCCGGAACAGGATCCCGTCGCCGTGGTGGTCGCGCAGGTGACGACGCAGCTCGACCGCGACGACGCCAGGGACGACGATCGTGCGGGCCTTCTCCGCCTTCGGCGTCGTCCACGTCACCACTCCCCCGACGCGTTGCGCCTGGCGGTCGATCGTGACCTCGCGCCGATCGAGCGCGAGACGGTCCGAGGTCATCCCGAGGACCTCACCGATGCGGAGCCCGGCGAGGCCAAGCGCAATCGCCGCCCGGAACGGTGCCGGCGCCCCGACCAAGATCGCCGCCGCCTCGTCACGGGTCGGAACCTGATCGGGCCCGACCTTGCCGTCGGACTCACCCGCACGGACCTTCGGCGCCCGCAGTCCCCTCGTCGGATCGCGACCGATGCGTCCCGACGCGTGCGCCGAGCGCATGATCGACCCCGCGTAGCTCATGGTCGTGGTGACCGTCGTCTTCGCGTACCGCTCGCCGAGCTGGCGCTGCACGCCCTGGAGCTTCACCAGGTCGATCGACCCGAGCGGCGCCGTTCCGAGGAGCTCGACGAGGCGGCGACGGTGTGCGGGCCACGACTCGCGGCTCGTCGCCTTCCAGTCCTGGGAGGCCGCCCACTCGTCAGCGAACGACGCGAAGGTCTGGCGGCCGGCGTCAGGGTCGACGTAGGAGCCTCGCGCGAGGTCGCCACGGATCGCGTCGAGGAACTTCTCGGCGTCGATCTTGCGGACGAAGTGCCTCGTCCGTTGCGGTCCGCCGGGGTGCTCGCGCCAACGTGCCCGCCACCGTCCGTTCGGTCGCTTCTCAACGCTCGCCATCTTCGTCCTCCTGGTCGAGATCCCGCAGGATCGCTCGTGCTCGTTCGGTGAGCTGGCCGCCGGTCCGGCCCTGCCCTGGGCTCGTCAACAGGCCGCGTTCACGCGCCCTGTAGAGGTAGTTCTGGATCGTCTCGTTGCCGAGGTGGAACTCGTCGGCGATCTGGGCCCGAGGTGTGTCGGTGTGTTCGACCAGCTCGACGTATCGGGCGGCGATCTGCGCGTAGCGAACGTCGGCTCCCGACCGTGGACCGCGAGGCTTGCGGTCGGGATCGCCGGATGCGCCGGTCTCGACCAAGGAGCCCTCGAGCTGTCGGGCGTAGCGACGGACCCACCGTTCCAGTGACGAGGTCGGGGCGCCACGCACGAGGGACGACGTGATCCGCCCGCTGGACGGATTCAGCTCGGGTAGGGCGTTGACCCAACGCTCGAGCCAACGCCTGGCCTCCAGTGTGTGCGGGTGGGGAACCACATTGCTGGGCTCGGCCGCTCCCTCCTCCGTCGGCCAGTCCGAAGGGGTGGGCATGATCGCATGAGCGACAAGGTCAGTGCGGCCGGCGCCGACCCTGAACACGAGCACCAGGAGCCAGTCGGGGTGGCCCTCGATCGGTCCGGCGGCGGCGACGATGTCGACCGGCTTCGGCGGGGTGGCGAGGTTCACGACAACCCGCTGCAGGGGTGTGAATGTTTCGGGCATGTAGGGAGTATTGCACATAGCACGTCGCAGTGTGTGCAGACGACGGGAAATAAGAACCCGTCCGGAGCGCACAGAAGGGACGTGCCCATGAAGGACATCGACGACACACCGGCCACCGCCGCCTACCTGACCCGCCCAGCTCGCACCCTCGAGCAGTGGAGGTACCTGGACTGCGGACCGGCCTACATCAAGGTGGGCGGCCAGATCCGGTACCGGAAGGCGGACGTCGACGAATGGCTCGCAGCCAACACCGTCCGCCCGTCCGGATCCGCCGCGTGATGCGCGCGGAGAACATCACCGGCCTCGACGGCAAGGGCTATCCGCGCCGG
This sequence comes from uncultured Iamiaceae bacterium, assembly GCA_964494405.1. Taxonomy (GTDB): domain Bacteria; phylum Actinomycetota; class Acidimicrobiia; order Acidimicrobiales; family SKKL01; genus Actinomarinicola. Next base: position 22,259 of record CAZBTQ010000014.1, on the reverse strand, counting down.
CCAGCGACCAGCGAGGAGCGCCTCGAGGTCGTCGCCTGGGTCCACGATCGTGTCCACGCCGGTCTGTCGTACCGGCAGGTCGTCGCTGAGCTGGAAGCGTTCGGCGCTCGCCGGTCGCTCGGGACGGTGGCGTCGTATGTCACGAACTGGGTCTGCCCTGACTGCGTTCAGGTGGCCGACTTCGACGCACCTGAACAGCACGAGGAGGTGGCCCAGTGAGTCCACCACCGACGCGACGAAGCCCGGGGAACGGGAACCCCGGGCCTCGACTGATCGCCTCGACAGCGGATCGCCCACGAGCGTACCTGACCCGAGTCAAGTTCGCCGAGCGCATGATCGACGTCGACCTCGCCGGGCTCGCCCGTCTGCTCGGCGGCTACGTCGACGACTTCGGCGACCTCCGCGAGTTCTTCTGCGCAGCCTGCCAGCCCCGCGGATGGACCTCGATGTACGGGCCCGCCGCGACCGTGGTCGACGACCTCCGCTGGCGGTGCGCCCTCTGCAAGGCCACCCGCACAATCTGGACGCTGCGTCGCCTCATCCTCGAGGACGTGGACCTCCTCGACCGGATCCTCGAAGCACACGAGGCGGTGACCCAGTGACCGCCAACCCGCTCGACCCCGACTTCTCCACCCCGAGCCCGCTCGACCTCGCACGCGCCGACGGCGACCTCGACGACCGCGCCGACCAGGTGTGGCCGGAGCTGACACCACAAGCGCTGCACGGAATCGTCGGCGACCTCGTGATCGACCTCGAACCCAACACCGAAGCGGACCCCGCTGCCCTGCTGGTCATGCTGCTCGTCGCAGCCGGCAACAGCATCGGTGCCGGCCCGCACGTCCGAGTCGGTGGTGCAGCCCACCCGGCCCGGCTGAACGCCGTGATCGTCGGCGAGACCTCCCGGGCCCGGAAGGGCCAAGCCTGGGCCGACGTCCGCCAACTCCTCGCCGAAGCCGACCCCCGGTGGTGCGACGAGCGGATCATGTCGGGCCTCGGTTCCGGCGAAGGGCTCATCGCCACGGTGTCCGACCCCGACGACGACGACCCTCAGTCATCCAACGACCGGCGACTCCTCGTCATGGAACCCGAGTACGCCCGTGTCCTCGCGGTCGCCGGCCGTGAGGGATCCACCCTGTCGGCGATCATCCGCGAGGCGTGGGACACCGGCAACCTCCGTGTCATCACCCGCAGCAACCCGCTGGTGGCCACGGGGGCGAACGTGTCGGTGCTCGGTCACATCACCATCGACGAGCTCCGCCGGTCCCTGACCGCCACCGACGCCGCCAACGGGTACGCCAACAGGTTCCTGTACGTCCTGGCGAGGCGATCCAAGCTGCTCCCTTCAGGCCCGGCACTCGACGACGAGGTCACCCGCCGCCTCGGTCGTGCTCTCGGCGACGCCATCCGACAGGGACGCAGCATCCAGCGGGTGCAACGCACCCCTGGCGCCGAGGAGCTGTGGGCACTCATGTACCACCGGATCGCCGACACCGATCCCGGCGGCCTCGTCGGTGCGATCACCGCGAGAGCCGAGGCGCAGCTGCTGCGCCTGTCGCTGGCGTACGCCCTCCTCGACGGGGCCCGCCTCATCGACACTCCGCACCTCGAGGCCGCCGCCGCCGTGTGGCGCTACTGCGAGCGCTCCGCGGCGTACATCTTCGGCAACACGCTCGGCGACGCCGTGGCCGATCAGCTGTACGCCTCGATCTGTGCGGCCGGACCTGCAGGGCTGACCTCCACCCAGCAGTCCGACGTGTTCGGCCGGAACGTGTCGGCTGATCGGCTCAACAACGCCCGGCGCAAGCTCCTCGACCACGACCTCGTGTTCGAACGTACCGAGCCAACCGCGGGCCGCCCCCGCCAGATCCTCGTAGCCACGAAAGAAGGGAAACAAACGCATGAAGTCCCCTGAGCACCCCCTTGTTTCGGTTGCTTCGTCTATTTCGTCCTACAAGGAAGGGAACCGTCAGATGACGATCGTCAAGGCATCGTCGATCCGCATGGAGCACCGCCGCGGCGACTGGGGTCCGTGGACGCTCAGCGCCGACTACTGCCTCGTCAAGCACCACCCGAACGGGTCCATCGCCTACGAGATCGACCTCGAGGGCTGCACCGATTCCCCCCAGGTCCTCGACTGGATCTGCCAGGTCGCAGGCAAGTCGTGGGCAGACGACAGCACCCTGGCCGGCCTCGTCCGAGCGTTCGACGACACCCTCCGGCCCCAGGCGTCACTCTGCTCGATGGGCGTCGGGAGCACCCTCACGCCCGCGCAGATCCGCAAGAAGGCCCGCCGCGTCCCTTCCGCCCCAGCCCGACCCTCGGAGGACGTCGACCCTCACACCGACAGTGGCACCCCAGCCACCTGCTTCACCGCGTGGCTCGTCGACCACGAGGCCGCTCACACCCGTGTCGGCGACCTCGCACGAGACGTCGCCGCCGATCCCGACTGGCCCGCCCACGCGGGCCGCCACGAACAGGCCGGCTACATGCGAGACGTCGGTGCGTGCGACGCCGCCGTCGAAGCCCACGAGCACGCACGGCGGCTGTGGCGCACCGAGCACGCCCGCCCGTCCGCTTCCCCCAGGAGATGACCGCATGACCCGCCTTGTTTCGCACTCCATCAACACCCACCACACCAAGGAGAACATCGCCGTGAGAACCGACCGCACCATCACCGACGACGGCGTCGTCATCACCACCACGACCACGTCCGTCCGCATCGACGACATAGGCGTCTTCATCAACACCGTGTTCGGCCGCGGGCAGTGCCGCCTCTGCGCTGCCCGCACCTACCCCCGGGACGTCGAGCTGCTCGTCGGCGGAACCGGCGAGATCTGCACCGAGTGCGCCGTCGCCGTCGGGCTCGACCCCCTGGTCGCGCTCCTCGACGCATGGCACGAACGACGGGCCGCCTGGTCGGTTGCCAACCCCGACCGCGGGTACGACGACCCGATGCTCGAGGCGCTGTTCGACGCGGCCGACGAGAGCGGCCGCGTCCGGCCTGGCCTCCTCGTTCCATCGGGGTCCGTCGCATGACCATCGACCCCACTGCTCCGTACAGCGCACCCCGACCGATCCCGGTCCCGATCACCCTGAGCGCGTGGCACGCCTTCCTCAACAAGGCCGACGCCCCCGTCTGCCCCCACGGCCTCAACAGCGCCTGCTCGGCGTGCGACCCACCGAGGCCGACCCACCACGAACAAGGAGACGCCCACGATGCTCGCCGCTGACCCATTGACCGCCACCGTGCAGCGACTCGGCTGCAATCGCCTCCAGTGGGCGGACCTGGCCGCGGTGGCCGCCGGCCTCGACCGCTCCGAGTTCATCACCGACGGCACCGTCGACGAGGCCAAGGTCGCCGTCTGGGTCGACCGGGTCCTGCCAGCACGGGCTGGCCCGGACTGGGAGACCGTCGAGCGCCTGGTCGGCGCCGACGACGTGAGCCACGCCGACCTGATCGCCGGGTGGCCGACGCCGGACGCGTGCCTCTCGACTCACACACCGGGAACCGTCGAGCGTGGCCCGTTCCACGCCCTGCCCTGATCGCGGGGGTCTGGTGAACGAGGACCTCGAGCTCGCGCGGCTGTTGGTCGTCGTCGCGGACCAGTACCCGCTGATCGCGGGCCTGTTGCGCCGGACTGCTCAACGCCTCGTGATCGGCGCCACCGCCGAGGTCGGCGGCTGTGAGCGGTGCGGGCGCGAGCTCGACCAGCTCGGTCGTGGCCGCCCGCGCCGGTTCTGCACGACCTGCTCCCCCCGAAAAGTCCCGAAAACGGGAGGGTGACGTTGTTGGAATCCGGCGCTCGGTCGGAGGTCGGGCCCGCATCGGGTCCGGCCCCGGCCGGGGCTTCCGAAAGGGACCTGCATGCCGATCGACCCTGCACTCGCCGTGAAGGTCGCCCGAGAGCGCGGGCTGACCCTGTCCGACGCCCGAGCGCTCATGTTGCTCGCCGATACCGAGGACGACGCCCAGCTGTTCGCTGACACGTTCGCGTCGACCCCACCCCCAGACCCAGGCGCCGAGTTCGACGACTGGATCAGGCGCACCCCCGAGGAGGACTCGTGACCATCACCCGAGACGACCTGACCCGCATCCTGCCGGTCAAGTTCGGAGCGAGCCCAACACCGGCGCACACCCTCATCCACGCTGCGGTCGCCTGGCCCGAACCGATCGAGCTGCCCGCACCGATCACCGCCGCGATCGAGCTCGCCCGGGTCGTGAAGGACGCCACCCCGCCCGCCGTCGCACCGCTCGACCCCGGCGCGTTCGCTGCCGGCAAGTACGAGCGCTGGGTCGCCGCGACCGTGGCCGCCGAACGCTTCGCCGACGCCAAGGCCGTCGCCCTCGGCGCCGCGATCGCCAACATCTACGCGGCCGTCGACACCAACGCCGGGCCGCTGTACGACGCGCTCGACGCGTCGCTCGCCACCGCGTGGGCCGACCTCGTGGCCCGAGACGTCTACCGCATCGCAGGCACCGACCCTCGCCAGGCTGCCGCGATGGGATCCGACGCCCTCGAGGCGTTCACCGCCGCTGGCCGCACCGTCGAGATCGTCAACGCCGCCAGCGACCTCGCCCGTGCCCTCGCACGCCCCCAGCACGCGATCCCCGGCGCCAACCACCCACGCATCGAAGGCCTGCTCGTCGGCACCCCTGCCGGCCAGGTCAAGCGGTGGCGCGACGGGTTCGACATCAACGGCGCCACCCCCAGGGCCTCGGTCGCCGCCTGGTCCGCCGCCTGCGGATTCCGGCCCTCCATCTGCCGTAGCCCCGACGACCTCCGAGCCCGGGCCTCCCTCCTCGGCCGAGCCGGCGACACACGACCGGACTGGACACCAGAACAGGCACACAACCGAGACGTCCTCGCTCCCGCCATCGCCGCCGCCGCCGGCCGCCTCGCACACAACAGCCCCCCCAGCTGACAACAACCCACCCGGCGAGCACACACGCTCCGGACGAACACCACACGCCAACCCCCCGACCCCGCACCACAACCCCCGCCCCCAAGAACAACACCCCCGACCTGCGCTCAACACGACGACGAACCAACCAGCGACCGAGCGACACCAAGCGAACCCGACCAGCGACCGGGGGGAACGAACGGCACGAGCAAGCAACAGGGTGGGGACACACCCTCCCCCAGGGGGACCAGGCGCACGGGCGGCATAGGCGCTGAGGGTGCGTGCAGTGCGACCGTGAGAAATCTGTTGGCCCTCGGCATGGAGGTGGTGACCGTGATTCCTGATGATCTGGGCCCTGCCGGCCGGGCGTTGTGGGCAGCGGTGTGCGACGACTTCGAGCTGTCGGCGTCGGAGCGGCATCTGCTGCTGTCGGCGTGTCGGCAGGCTGACGACATCGCGCTGCTCGAGGCGGCCCTTGTCGAGTCGGGTCCGATCGTGGCCGGCGCTTCGGGTCAGCCACGCCTGTCGATGGTGGTCGCGGAGCTACGCCAGGGGCGCCTGGCGTTGGCGAAGCTGGTGCAGGCGTTGGCGTTGCCGATGGACGAACCGGATCTGTCGCCGGTGTCGCAGCGGGCCCGGGCGGCAGCGAACTCGCGTTGGAGGCGTGACCGCCAGCTGAGAGCGGCCCGTGACGCCGCCCACGGGGAGGCTGTGTAGTGGCTCGCCGTAGGGTCGCCGCTCCGGCGTCGAACGATGTACGTCCCGCGGTGTTGGCTCGCCTGCGTCGCGCTGCGACGACCTGGGAGCGGGTCGGGGGTGACGGGTTCGTGCCGCCGTGGCCGCGTCAGATCGAGCGGATCGAGGCCGGCGATGCCGTCGAGCTGGCCCGCCACATGCTGCCGTGGTCAGTGCAGGCCGACCTGCCCGTCTCGGTTCGCTCCGTGATGCTGCTCCCCGACGGGTCGGTGGTGCCGGCACACGTCGACGACACCGTGAGCCGAACAGGCTGACACGCTGTCAGGTTGTTGTGCCGCGACGGTGGACAAGCACCCCGGCAAGCAAGTGACTGCCACGCTGGCAGCCACTCTCGGCGACGAGCCGGTGAACTCCTCGCCGCCCCCCGAGCAAAGCCCGGCAACGGCCGTAGCCCTGACACCCTGTCAGCCCTACTCGGCGTCGAGTCCGAGGCGAAGGCGCAGCAGCTCTCATCGCTCTGGCAGCGCACTTCTCACACCGTTCCCCCGAGAGTTGACTCTGGTCAACTACCGTCGGGACGTGGCTCTCGCCTGGCGTGACATCGACCTTCGCAGCGACCTCGACGCACCGGACCACCGCCACGACCCTGGCGCCGTCTACGACGCCCTCGACGACCTCCTCGAGCTCGTCCGGCGCCCTGCCTGGCATTCCGACGCCGCCTGTCGGGACCACCCCGACCTGTCGTGGTTCCCGCACCGTGGCGAGCCCATCGTCGCTCAGCGGGCGATCTGTGAGGCGTGCCCGGTCCGTGCCGCTTGCGCCGACGCCGGCATGGGAGAGCGCCACGGCATGTGGGGCGGCTACAGCGAACGAGACCGCCGCCGCTTCCGACGAGGCGAACCCGCGGCGTAGGTCCGCGAGGCGTTCGCAACCCAGGTTGCGAACGGAGAGACCTCGGTCAATTTCGAGCGGGCAACAGCACGGATTCGGACCGGCTGAGGCCCGGTTGCTCGTCGCCTCGACGCGCAGCCTGGACTTCGCTCAACGCATCGCAATGTCGGCGGCGGTCACGATCGCCCCCGCCACCACACCCTTGGTGACGTCGACGACCGCGCCTCTCAGCTTCTCCAGTCGGCCACGCTCAGCCGGGTCGTCGGTCCTAGCAATGGCCTGCTCGATCGCGCCGATGAAGGCGTCTACCGGGTCAGCGGGCCACTCCCCGACGGCTCGGCGACCCCGTGGAGCGAGCCGGATGGACACCCAATCTGCACCGCTGGCCGAGCCCGCGTCGATTGCGGTGATGTACCCATCCTCAACGAGGGACAGGACCTCTCTGGCGCACTGGCCTCGATCGAGGCTTGTGTCGGTGACGACCTCGTCAAAGCTCGGTCGACGACCCTCCGCCTCCCGTGCGGCCACCGCCTCGAGGATCGGCAGTGCCCGCTGTTCCCATGCCCGCTCGACCATCCCAGCGATCGTAGTTCCGCTCCTCCGTTTGGATCACTCGCGAGTGATCCAGAGGGTTCGATCGCGACCGAACCCTCGGATGGGCTGACGAAGGACCAGCGCCACGCCTTCCGGCGGGCCCGCGGTCCTCAATCAGTCCTCAGCACGACGAGAACCGGCGTGAACTGGCGCGAACCGACGAGTAGCGTTTCCCCAGGTCAGAGCACGATTCCGGCGCGTCGGCCCAGGTCACAGAACTGCGGATTTAGAACCCCGCCTACAGGCCGACTCACCGTCACCCAGGCCCCCCAGCGATGAGATGCCGAGCCTGGCATCGTCAGACCCGACATGAGCGGATTCGCGACAGACCTGGCCGACCGGCTGCACGAGACCATGTCGCGCCACGCGGCCAAGGACGACGTGGGTGGCGTCGCGTGGTTGGCGGCACGCGACGACGATGTCATCGCGGGGTCGGCGGGCGTGCTCACGCGCAGCACCGACCACAGGGCGCGACGCGACTCGATCTTTCGGATCTCGTCGGTGACCAAGCCCATCGTCGCCGTCGCCGCGCTCACGCTCGTCGATGAGTGCGTGCTGCGACTCGACGATCCGGCTCACCTCGTGGTCCCCGAGCTGCGCGACCGCCGCGTCCTGGTCGACCCGCTCGGGCCGATCGACGGGCCGACCGTCCCGGCCGAACGCCCCATCAGCATCCGCGACGTCCTGACGCTCCAACTCGGCATCGGCATGGACATGGCCCGGCCGTTCCCACAACCGATGCTCGACGCGCTCGCCCGCCTCGGACTCGGCGCGGGGCCACCCGCCCCTGCCGGTCCTCCCCCTCCCGACGAGTGGATGGCACGGTTCGCCACCCTTCCCCTCCAGCACCAGCCGGGGACCAGGTGGCTCTACAACGTCGGCAGCGAGGTGCTCGGGGTGATGGTCGCCCGCGCTGCAGGCGCACCGCTCGGTGTCGTGTTGCGTGAGCGGGTGTTCGAGCCGCTCGGCATGACCGACACCGACTTCTGGACGCCGCGCATCGACCGCCTCGGCTCGTGCCACGTGATCGACCCCGACACCGGGGCCACCTCGATCTACGACCCACCCGATGGGCAGTGGTCCACTCCCCCGGCGTTCCCGTCCGGAGCGGCGGGACTGGTCAGCACCGTCGACGACCTGCATCGCTTCGCCCGCATGCTGCTCGACCGCGGCCTCCTGCCCGACGGCCGCCAGCTCCTCAGCCCGGCGACCGTCACCGCGATGACCACCGACCAGCTCGGGCTCGCACCAGGCACACCGGGCATCAGTCCCGACGGCAGCGACGCCGTCGGGTGGGGCTTCGGCGTCGGTGTGCAGCTCCGCCGCACCGGGATCGACCACGGGCCGGGCAGCTACGGCTGGGAAGGCGGGCTGGGCTCGTCGTGGTGGAACGATCCGGGGTCGCGCACGATCGGCGTGGTGCTGACGACTGACGCGTTCGGGGGGCCCGACCACCCGCCGACCGCGATCAGCGACTTCTGGACGCTCGTCGCCACCTCCACCCTCGAGTGACGCGCACGGGCCGCTCGGCTCCTGCCTCGCCTACGATGCACCTCTCATGGCGAGCGCGGAGCAGCTGGACACGGAGCTGAGCACCCAACAGCCGGACGACGTCGGGCGGTTGGTCGAACCCGGCAGCGTCGGATGGTGGGACGCGCACGCCGCCCGCCTCCGGCGGCGCCGGCCGCGCGCGGGTGGGCTCACCGTCGAGCAGATCGTCTCCGCCGCGCTCAGGCTCGCCGACGTCGAGGGTCACGATGCCCTCACGGTCCGCAACCTCGCAGCCTGCCTCGGCACGAGCAGCGCCACGCTCTACCGCCACGTGGCGAGCGTCGACGAGCTGTGGATCCTCGTCGTCGACCGGGTCCTCGGCGAGATCGACCTCGCGGCCGACGCCGGTGGGGCGCGCCAGCGCGTCGTGTGCCTGTCGGTCGACTTCCGACGCGTCCTGCTCGACCACCCTGGCGTCGTCCCCGCGCTTCGGGCCGCCCCGCTGCTCGGACCCAACGCCCGCCGCAGCGCCGAGGCCGGGCTCGCCCACCTGCTGGCGATGGGGCTCGACGACGACGTGGCGGCCACCAGCTACCTGGCGCTCATCGACTTCGTCCTCGGCTCGGTATACTTCGACACAGCGGGCGCGGTGCACCGCCACGGCGCGGTCCCCGCGTCGTCCGACGACCGGTCGCTGTTCGCTCGCCACCGGGGCGCACTCACCAGCCACACCTCCGACGAGGTGTTCCTCGCCGGGCTCCACGCGTTCCTCGACGGTCTGACGCTGGCCGCTCCCACACGCGAGCGCTGATCGCTAGTCTGTCGGGAGCCGACAACAGGGGGAACCATGTCCGCAACCACTTCGAGCGCGTCTCCGGCACCGTCGTCGCCGCTCGTCGACCCGGGGCTCTGGCAGCTCCCGCTCGCCGACCGCATGGCGCGCTTCGCCGAGCTGCGCGCCGAGGGGCCCTTCCACCACGCACAGGTGACCATCCCCCAGACGGGGGACATCTTCGAGTTCCACGCCGTCCTCGGCTACGACGAGGTGGTCGAGATCAGCCGACGACCGCTCGACTTCTGCTCTGGTCAGGGCGCGACGGCCATCCCGGACCTGCCGCCCCAGGCGCTCGAGTTCTTCGGCTCGTTCATCAACATGGACGATCCCCGACACGCCCGCCAGCGCGGCATCGTCGCCCGCTCGTTCACGCCGCGCCAGCTCGCCGGCGTGCTCGACTCGGTCTCGACGATCTGCACCGAGGTCATCGACGGCTTCTGCGAGGACGGCGAGGTCGACCTCGTCCAGGTCATGTCGCAGCCGTTCCCGCTGCTCATCATCTGCGACATGATGGGCATCCCCCGCAGCGAGTTCGGCACGGTCCTCGATGCCACGAACGTGATCCTCGGTGCGGGCGACCCCGACTTCCTCGGTGGCAAGGACCCGATGACCGCGATGTTCGACGCGGGCATGGCGCTCACGAACCTCATGAACGAGCTGGCCGAAGCGCGCCGCAAGGACCCGACCGACGACCTCACCTCGGCGCTGGTGCACAACACCGTCGGCGAGGACATGCTCGCCCCAGAGGAGATCGCGCCGTTCTTCATCCTCCTCGCCGTGGCCGGCAACGACACGACCCGCAACGCGATCAGCCACGGCCTGAACCTGCTGCACGTGAACCCCGAGCAGCGACGGATCTGGCAGGACGACCTCGATGGCGTCAGCGCCACCGCGGTCGAAGAGATCGTGCGCGTCGCCTCTCCCGTGACGTTCATGCGTCGCACCGTGACGCGGGACCTGACCATCTCCGGACAGGACTTCGCTGAGGGCGACAAGATGATCCTGTTCTACGGCGCCGCCAACCGCGACCCCAAGCAGTTCGACGACCCTGAGACGTTCGACGTGCGGCGGGACCCCAACACCCACGTGGGCTTCGGCGGTCCGGGGCCGCACTTCTGCCTCGGTGCCCACCTCGCCCGACGCGAGGTCAACGTCGCGTTCCGACAGATGCTCACCCGGATGCCCGACATCGAGGTCGCGGGCGACGCCGTCCCGCTGAACGCGAGGGGCATCCCGCTCGTCGCCGGGCTCAAGCACCTGCCGGTGCGGTTCACACCCACCGCGAAGGTCGGCGCCTGATGGCCCGACCCACCGCCATGGACGAGCAGTTCGTCCACCAGATCCCCGAGCTGCTGCCGAACGTTGCGGTGCACCACCCGCACTGGCGGGAGAGCTACTTCTATGAGGTGCACGACCCCTCGGCTGAGGGCGACGTCGTCTTCCTGACCATGGCGCACTACCCGTCCCGCGAGGTGATGGACTCGCTCCAGATGGGCCGCGTCGGGGGAAAGCAGATCCTCGGCCACCGCAGCCGCCCCTACGACGGCGACCCGCACACGACCGAGGTCCCCGGCGTGCGCATCGAGGTGGTCCGGCCGTTCGAGGAGGTCCGCCTCTGGGCCGACCCCGACGTCTGTGAGATCGGCGTCGACCTCACCTACACGGCGCGCACCCAGCCGTACGGGTTGCGCCGCGGCACGATGCGAGCCGGGCACGACCTGGTGTGGGACCAGTCGCACATCTTCCAGTCCGGCGTCTACAACGGCTCCTACAGCGTCGGTGGCACCTCACACGAGGTCGATGGTTGGATCGGCCAGCGCGACCACTCGTGGGGCATCCGCGACCACGGTCGTTGCCCCCTGTGGATGTGGTTCCAGATCCAACTTCCGGACGGGTTCATCGGCGTGTGGCACTGGGAGCTCGCGAAGGGCGCGACGGTGTACACCGACGGGTGCTGGGCCTCGACCGACGGGTCGGACCCGGTGCCGGTGACCGGCTTCGAGCACGACGTCGGTTGGACGGCTGCCGACGGCTCCCCCGTCGCCTACGGCGAGCACGGCGACGACGTCGGCGGGATGGCGGGGACCTGCCGCGTCCGACTCGAGGACGGCCGCACGATCGAGATCGAGGGCACGGGCACCTTCGCCCGCCCCTACGAGCCGTTCCAGCGCGGTGGGCTCAACCTGATGAAGGTGCGCACCGACGACGGCCGCGAGGGCACCGCCATCTGGGAGGTGACGGGCGCACGCCACCACCGCTTCTTCCCCGACACCGTGGTCGACGGAGTCCTCCCTGCATGACCACGGCTGACCTTCCCATCGCCGACGCGCCCGACGCGCTCACACCCGAGTGGCTCACGGCCGCGCTTCGCGGCGCCGGGGTCCTCGACGACGCGACGGTCACCGCCACGTCGCTCACCCCCGTCGGTACAGGCCAGATGTGCGACAGCGTCCGCATCACGCCCACCTACGACATCGACACCGACGCGCCGACGAGCCTGGTGGCCAAGCTCCCTGCCGCCGACGAGACCAGCCGCGCCACGGCGGTCGCGCTGCGCAACTACGAGAAGGAGGTGCGGTTCTACCAGCACCTCGCCCCGCACCTGCCGGTGCGGACCCCGCGTGTCTTCCACGCCGCGCTCGACGACTCGCTCTCGTCGTTCGTGCTGCTGTTCGAGGACCTCGCACCGGCGACGGTGGGCGACCAGATCACCGGGTGCACCGCCGCCGACGCCCGACGCGCGCTCGCAGAGCTCACCCGTCTCCACGCCCCGCGGTGGGGCGACGACACCCTGGCCGACCTCGCCTGGCTGGTGGGCAGCTCCGGTGGCGAACCCGGCGCCGTGAGCCAGGTGCTGCCGTTGCTGTGGTCGGGCTTCCAGGAGCGCTACGGGGACCGCGTCGACACCACCATGCGCACCGCGGGCGACCAGTTCTTCGGCAACCTCGAAGGCTGGGCATCGCCGCCGCTCGGGCCGCGCACGATCACCCACGGCGACTACCGCCTCGACAACCTGCTCTTCCACCCCACCGACGGCGAGGTCGCCGTCGTCGACTGGCAGACCTGCTCGCTCGGGGCGGGTCCGTCCGACGCCGCCTACTTCGTCGGCGCGGGCCTGCTGCCGGCCGATCGCCGCAACCACGAGGACGCGCTCGTCATCGAGTACCACGAGCGGCTCGTCGACGCGGGGGTGAAGGACTACGACCTGGCCGCCTGCTGGAACGACTACCGGCGGGGCTGCTGGTCGGGCGTGTTGATGGGTGTCGGCGCGGCGATGATGGTCGAGCGCACGGACCGGGGCGACGAGATGTTCCTGGCCATGGTGTCGCGACACGCCGAGCAGGTCGCCGACCTGGAGGCCGTGACCCTCATCCAGGGGTAGCGGTCAGGTCGGGTGTGGCTGCTCGTTGAACGACTGGAGCACCGGACCGTGGGGGCCCGCAGCGATCCGCGTGATCGACGGCTGACCGACCCGGGTTCGGAACGCGACCTGGTCGACGCCCCCGAGCACCCAGGACAGGGCAGCTTTGATCGGCGACACGTGGGTCACCACGACGACGTCGTGGTCGGCGGCCTCGACGAGCAGCTCCGATGCCGCCGCGGTGACGCGACGGACGAGCGACGCCATCGACTCACCACCAGGCGGCGCGAAGTCGGGGTCGGTGCGCCAGCGCTCCCACACCTCGCGCGGGATGTCGCCTGGCTTCGCCGTGTCGAAGTCGCCGTAGTCGAGCTCGATCCAACGGTCGTCGACCTCGACCGCAGATCCGAACGCGTCAGCGGTCTGGCGGGCGCGCCCGAGCGGGCTGGAGACCACGCGGTCGACCGGGCCCAGCCACTCGGCCACGGCGCGGGCCTGGCGCCGTCCCTCGTCGTCGAGGTCGGGATCGTGGCGGCCGAGGAGCTGCCCGGCCTTGTTCTCTGCTGTTCGGCCGTGCCGCACCACGATCAGCATCAGGGCACCAGTGCCCGGTCGAGTCGGCCGTGCCGCACCAGGTCGTCGCGTCGCACCGGATCGTCGAGCCGGAACCTCCGCCACGCCCACCAGAGCGCCGCAGCACCCAACACCTCGCACACGAGCACGACGCCGAGGCCGCTCGCGGTGGGCACGGCGACGTCGGGGAGGTCGATGCCGAACGCGGGCCACCAGAACAGCTCCTCGTCGAGCCACGCACCGCCGATGACCAGGTGGACGAACACGCCGATCGGCAGGCCGAGCCAGCGTCGTCGGGCCAGGCGTCGACCGCGGGTCGCGACCATCACGACCGTGAGCAGCGCGACGGCGCCGAGCAGGGTGTGCAGCACGGGCGGCACGCCTGGGACGAGGTCGACCAGCGGGAGGACGGTGCCGAGCGCCACCAGCCGGTAGTCGAGCGCGGGGCTCTTGAACACGAGGACCACCGCGACGCACCCGACACCCACGAACCACAGGATCATCTGGCTGGATCGCGTCGCATGGTCAGTGGGCTGCCGGCCGGAGGCGGCAGGAGCGGGAAAGAGGACATGAGCATGCGATCATCGTTTCGCATGCTCAGTGGACGAGCATCCGTCCGCACTCCTCGCAGATGCCTGGCTGGTCGGCGGGAAGCTTGCGGATGCGGTCGAGGTCGACCGCAGACAGCATCAGGTGGCATGCCCCGCACGACGACCCGACGAGTCGGGCTACGGCGATGCCGCCCTGACGGGCGCGGATGGACTCGTACTCCTCGAGTTGATCGGGCGGCACGCCCTCGGCCGCCGACTGGCGCGCAGCCTCCTCGGCGCCGATCTCGGCCTCGACCGATGCCTCGGCTGCTGTGAGTCGCGAGGTCACCGACCCGCGGTCGGCGGCGAGGGCCGCTGCCTCGGCGTCGAGCGCCTCGATGGTCGCCTCCACCGGCTCGAGGGCCGTGAGCACCTCGAGCAACGAGGTCTCGATGTCGTCGGCGCGTCGGCGCAGCGCGCCGATCTCGTCCTGGAGCGCCTGGAGCTCGCGCGGTGAGGTGACCTTGCCGCCGTAGAGCTGACCGTCGACCTCGGTGATCTTGGCCTCGATCGACGCCACCTCGTCCTCGTGGCGCCGCTGCTCCTTGGTGAGCTCGTCGCGTCGGGCCAGGGCATCGGTGCGCCGTCGTCCGAGGTCGGTGTCGCGCGCGTCGATGGAGGCGAGCTCGGCCCGTTCGGGCAGGTGGTCGCGGCGGTGCCGCATCTGCTCGAGGGCGGTGTCGTGCTCCTGGATGCTGAGGAGTTGCTCGAGGACGCTCACGGAGCGCCCAGCCTGCCAGATCAGCGAGGGAGGTGGGTGCGCAACGGGCTCCGCTGTCCGTCGATGCGTTCGAGCGACTCACGTCGATCGGCGGCGACCCCGTCTGCCTCGTCACCGGACTGACCATCGTCGACAGCTGCCGCGGCGCCGTCGCGGTGATCGCCCAGGTCAGGGTCGGACTCGGGTCCCTCGGGAGCGGTGTGCACGGCATCGACCGCACGGTCGAACCCGTCGACCGACCCGGCACGTCGTGGGGCAACCTTGTCGCCGACCTCGGCCGGCTCGTCGACCGTCGGCGCTGGCGCCGACGCCGACGCCGGTGTCTGCGGAGCGTCGGCTGGTGCACCTGCGTCGTCGTCCTCGGGGCCGAAGAACGCGTCGATCGCCTGTTGGCGGACCTGGCGCCCGCGTCGTCGGGAGACGTGCGCGCCGGTGGTGGCGGGCGGCGGTGTCACCGCATCGCGTTCGCGGGTGGCGATCCGCGCCACGACAGCAGGCTCCATCTGGTTGGCGACCGCTCGGAGGAACGCGCCGAGGCCCACGCCCGCGAGGCCACCCAGGACGAGCGACACCACCCCTGCGGCCACCAGCTCCACCACGAACGCCGACCACCAGTCCCAGGACTGCGTGTCGGGGAGGCGAGCGAGGAGTGGCGCGGCGACCAGCACGAGCCCGAGGGTGATCATGGCCGTGGAGATCGAACGGACGGTCCGGTCTCGGCGCTGGTCCAGGGCGGCACCGACGGCGACCACCGCCAGCCCGATGATCAGGCCCAGACGAGCGAGCCACGCCGCCGACTCGACGCGCTCAGAGCTGGTGGGCGTGACCGGAAGGGCGATCGGTGATGGCGCGATCGGCGTGTCGAGTTGGGACGACAGGATGCGAGCAAGGTCGAGGTCGATGTCGCGCAAGGCGGCGATCGTGGCCGGGGTCACCACCGCGGGATCGAGGATCAGGACAGGCTGCGCGCCGGCGATCCACAGGGCGTGGGCGTCGGCGCTCGCCGTGGCGATCTCGTCCACCACCGCGCTGTCGCGCACCATGCGGGCGGCGACCGCCGCGGCGGTCTCATCGGACAGCAACCCCGGTGGCAGGGCAGTGATGGCCGCGCTCGCGAGCTCTGCCTCGATCGGAGCGCGGACGACGTCGACCTCGATGAGCTCGGCTGAGGCGTCGGTCGCGACCGACGTGGTGCGAACGATGCCGATGAGCGCCAGCACCAGTCCGGACGCGGTGACGACGACCAGGCCGAGCGCGACGAGGAGGTGACCGAGCCGCGTGCGTTGCACGATCGCCACCTCCTCTCTGCTGTGGGGTCGGGCGCGCAGGCCCTCGCTCCAGTGTGTCGCGTCCGCATCCATCGGCCGTCTCAGCCCGCAGTTGAGGTCGCCGCGGCGCGGTGGCCCGCCTCGGGTCAGGCGCAGGTGACGTCGACGCGTCCCTCGCCCTGGATCTCGTGGTTGGTGGAGGTGAAGTCCATCTCGCCCGAGAGCAGCGTGTCGCTCACCGCGAGCTCGTCCTGGGTCTGACCGGTGGGAACGGCGTTGTTGGCGGTGATCACCCGGCCCTCGCCGGTGTCGATCCGCACGGACTCGATGCGCGTGCCGTCGTCGCCAGCGGTCCGCAGGACCTCGACCTCGAACTGCGTGCCACCGAGGTTCCCGGCGCCGTGGACGTAGAGGTCGTAGGCCATGCCGCGGTGGCTCACCGGGGTCAGGGCGCAGACGTCGGCGTCGAAGCCGTAGGAGCTGCCATCGATCTGGATCGTGCCCCGGCCGGTCCCACCTGCCGGCGGCAGGGTGCTCGCGAGGTCCTCGGGTGGTGCCTCGGCACCCGCCCCGACCGCCGGCGACGGATCGTCGCCGCACCCCGTGGTCAACGCCGCGAGGGCAGCGATCGAGCAGATGAGTGCGACACGTCGGGACCGCATGAGAGCTCCAGTGAGGGGGTGTGACGACCAGGCGCCGGACGAGGCGCCCGGGTCGGCAGATCCGCCGATGGGTCGAGTCGATCCGACCGGCCGACCAACGACAAGTGCCCGTCCTGCGTCATGGGTCACAGCTCTGGGCCGACTGACCTACGTCCCACCCGTTCGTACGACGTACATCGGCGTGCCCCGCGGCACGTGCAACCAGTTGGTTGCGTGCTCGCGTCAGAGCTCCCGGCGCCGTGCGGTGATCACCGCGACCCACACCAACAGCGCGGTGAGGGCCACCGTGACGAGGGTTGCCGGCGCGTAGTCCCCGGCGGTCGCACCGGACGGCAGGGCGCCCAGGGCACCGGAGAGATGGGTGGGGAGCCACCGAGCGAGGTTGCGGACGACGCCGAGGATCGGCATCGCCAGCAAGACGACGACCGAGGCCAGCACGGTCGACAACACCGACCTGGTGAGGCCGGTCATCGCCGCCACCAGCGCCACGACGAAGCACAGGAAGAGGGCGCCGAGTGCGGTGCCGAGGATGACATCGCCCGCAGCGACGGGGCCGAGGAGCGCCCAGGTCTCGTACCAGGCCACCAGGGCGCCCGCCACGAAGGAGGACACGACGGCGACGGCGGTGACCACCAGGCGCGGGGTGAGGATCTGTCGCACACCGGGAACCCTGGTGCGGAGGAAGATCCCCATCTCGGGGATGGCATCGAAGGCGAGGGCTCCGGCGGCGACGACGAGCGCCACCAGCGTGCCGATCTGTGTGGCGTTGGCGGCGTACTGGACCATCCCCTCGGCGGGTACCGGCGGCGCGAGCTCGATGGTCATCCCCTCGGTTCCGCCGGCGAAGTCGACGATCTCCCTGAGGTAGCGGGCGGACAACGGGCCGATGATCCCGAAGAACACGTAGACGCTGAGGAGTGCGAGCCATCGCCGGGTGCGGAGCAGGCGGAGGAGCTCCAGGCGCCACAAGGTCACCTCGGACCGCCTTGACCTGCCTCGGCCGAAGGGCCGCCGGTGAGCTCGAGGAAGGCTTGTTCCAAGGTGACCGCCTGCGGTGACAGCGACACGACGCGCCCGCCTGCCGCGGCGAGGGCTGCGGGAAGGTGGGTCTCGGCCGATTCAAGGGTGGTCACCGAGACCACCAATCGATCGGTTCCGGCCGTCTCCACGCCCGTGACCCAGTCGTGCTGTCGCAGCGCATCGGCGATCGGATCGACGGGCGGCCGGCAGTGCACCAGGTAGGTCGGGACCGCCGACCCCACCAGGAGGTCGTCGATGGCGCCCTGGTACCGCAGCCTCCCGTGATCGAGGATGCCCACCGTGTCGCACACCTCCTGGACGTCGGAGAGGATGTGGCTCGACAGGAGCACAGTGGCAGAGCCGCGCAGCCGAGCGATGAGATCGAGCACCTCGCGGCGGCCCAGAGGGTCGAGGGCAGACGCCGGTTCGTCGAGCAGGACGAGCGTGGGTTCGCCCACTACGGTGCAGGCCACGCCCAGCCGCTGCAACATGCCGCGCGAGTATCCACCCACGGCGCGGTCGGCGGCGTCGGTGAGGCCCGCATCGCCGAGCACGAAGTCGATGCGATCGGCATCGTGTCTCCCGGTGGTGAGTTGGAGCGACAGTTCGACCAGCTCGCGTCCGCTGAGCCACGGATCGAAGCGGGGCGTGTCGGGCAGCACCGCGATCTCGGTGCGGGCGGCGGAGATGTCGACCGTGCCCGACGTGGCCTGGCGCAGCCCGGCGAGGATCCCGAGCAGGGTCGTCTTGCCCGCTCCGTTCGGGCCGACCAGTCCATACACCGAGCCAGTGGAGACGTCGAGATCGACGTTCGCGAGGGCCGTGGAGCCCGCGTACTGCTTGGTGAGGTTCTCGGTCCTGATCACGAGGTGGGACCCGATCGGCGGCCCACGAGCAGATAGATGACCCCGCCCAACGGCACCGAGAGGACGCAGATCAACACCCATGCCCACTTCGGCAGGTGGTTCACGTCATGGCGTGCGATGTCGTGGAGGCAATAGCCCACGAACGACACTGCCAGGATGATCAGCGGAGCGAACGCCGCCCAGGGAAACGACCCTTGCATGACGTCTGACACCTCCTCTGTTGAAGGCTTGACCCGTCGTGCGTCGGGTGGGCGCTGAGGGACTCGAACCCCCGACCCCCTCCTTGTAAGGGAGGTGCTCTGAACCAACTGAGCTAAGCGCCCGGGAAGCCGGGCAGCCTACCCGGCCACGTCGTCGACGTTCCCGGTCTGCGACTGCGACGAACCGACGGCACGGTCGAGCGCGGCGAGCGACGCGACCGTCTCGGCCTGCAAGCGCGGCAGGTCGGCGCGGTCGAACCACCCGAGGTCGACGATCTCGGGCGAGGTGCTGCGCAACCGGTCGAGGTCCTGGCCCGGTGCCGGGTCGGCGCCGAACACCACGTCGACACGGCGGGCCTCAGGGTCGACGACGACGGTGGGAGCACCGACGCGCACCTCGAGGCCGACCTCCTCGCGGACCTCGCGGAGAACCGCGTCCTCGGGGACCTCGCCACGCGCCATCAGGCCGCCCGGCAACCCCCAGCCGCCCCGATACGACTGGCTGACCAGCAGGATCCGCCCGTCGGATCGCTGGACCACGCACAGCGCGCCGACCGTGAACGACGGCGAACCCCAGCGCACGAGCTGGCGACGGACACGCCGAGGCAGCGCGCCGAAGACCCGTAGGGCCAGCGAGTACAGAGGGGGCGACACACCAGCGAGCCTAGGACCGGGGTGGTCGAGTCCCGAGCCGAGCCTCGACCAGGGCGTCGGCGAGCGCCGCGGTTGCGGCCGCGACGGGCGTGCGCCGAGCGGCGTGGTCGAGCACGACGAGGTCACGTCCGTGCGCGTCGAGCACGACCCCACCCGCCTCCCGGCACACGAGCAGCCCACCCAGGTAGTCCCACGGCCCGTGGGCGTCGACGCTGCAGTCGACGAAGCCGTCGAGCGTGCCGTCGGCCACCGCGCACAGGTCGAGCGCGGCGGCACCGAGTGCACGGAACTGATCCCACCCGTAGTGGTGCGATGGCAGCCCCGAGACCCCGACGAACGCGTCCGTGACCGCCTCGACGGCGCCAGCACGGATCGGCTGACCGTTGAGCCGTGCTCCCCCACCCCGCGTCGCCTCGTAGCGACGCCCCCGAGCGAGGTCGACCACGACCGAGGCGAGCGGTCCCGCGCCGTCGACGGCGCAGAGGCTGGTGGCATACCACGGGACGCCGCGATGTCCGTTGGTGGAGCCGTCGAGCGGATCGACGACGACGGTGACCTCGCGCGACTCCTCGTGCCGACCGGACTCCTCGCTGAGCACCCCGACGCCGCCGTCGAGCAGCGCAGCAACCGCCACCGCGTCGGCGCGAACGTCGCTGTGGTGCTGGCCGCCGCGGGTGCCGGCGAGGCTCCAGTCGTCGAGAGCGTCCAGCTCGTCGGCGATCAGATCGGCGACCTGGTGCAGCAGCGGGAGGAGCGCCGCACCGGTCATGGCCCGACGGTAGCCGCGGCCCGTCGCGCCTGGCAGGCTGGCAGGCGTGGCTGCCATCGATGTCCCAGTGTTCGTCGCCGACCTGAAGGACCACGCGGTCGACCACGGGTTCCACGTGCACGACGAGCGGCACTTCGTCGAGACCTACTCCCTCCGCCAGGCGTGGGAGGTCGACCTCCACCCCGAGGAGGCGTGCGGCGGTCCGCTCGACCTGCACCTCGCGCTCGAAGTCGATCCCCGCACCCTGCTCGGCTTCGAGGACGCGGTCCTCGACCTCCCCGAGACCGACGAGCCACCCGACGTCTGGTACTTCCCGCTCCTGTTCACCTGGGCGCTGCCTCCCCTGCCCAAGGGCCCCGATCTGCTGCTGCTCGCCACCGAGCTGGCCGGCGTCGGTGGCACAGACCTGCCGCTCGAGGTGTCGGCGATCGACTCGACTGCGTCGGTCACCGAGGCGACCGAGCGCAGCCTCAGCATCGTCGGGCGCATCGAGGTGTCGCTCGCCCACATCTTCCTCGGCCAGGAGCAGCTGTGCGACGTGCTCGATCGCTGCCTCGACGTCAGCCGGTTCCTGCTCGATCGCGCGCCCATCTGGCTCGACGAGTAGGCGCGACCGAGGGCACGGAGGGTCTTCGGGGCGCTGCTATCCTGCGCCCCTGCACATTCCGGGGTAGCTCAGCTGGCAGAGCAACTGACTGTTAATCAGTGGGTCGTGGGTTCGAGCCCCACCCCCGGAGCTCCACAGAACGGGCCTCGGCCCGAGGGCCTGTAGCTCAGTGGTCAGAGCAGGCGACTCATAATCGCTCGGTCGGTGGTTCGATCCCACCCGGGCCCACCGACCGCTCCCCGACGAGCCAGCCTCCCGCTGGCGGCATCGGTCCCGCGAATGCGAACCGACCCTGTCGATCGGGCAGGCTGGTCGGGTGGAGCGTCGCGACATCGCCGTCATCGGAGCCGGACCGGCCGGGTCGGCAGTGGCCATCCGTGCCGCGCGGGCGGGTGCCTCGGTCGTGGTGGTCGAAAAGGGTTTCCACGGGCGCGACAAGGTCTGCGGCGATGGGCTCACGCCACGAGCGGTCGGTGCCCTACGCGAGTTGAAGGTCGAGCCCGAGCACGCGCACCGGATCGACGGGCTGCGGATGATCGCCGGGCGCACCGAGCGCGAGCTCGCGTGGCCGTCCACCAGCCGGTTCCCGGACCACGGTGCGGTGATGCCCCGACGCCTCCTCGACGCGCACCTCGCCGATGCAGCGGCCGAGGCGGGGGCCGAGATCATCTGGGGAACCGAGGCCACCCCGGTGGTCGACGACGGCGGCCGGGTCACCGGCATCGAGGCCGGCGGCCAACGGTGGGACGCCGACCTGATCGTGATCGCAGCGGGCGCACCCGGCAAGGCAGCCCGCCTCCTCGGGGCCGACCGGGTGCCCGACGAGCCCTTCGGGCTCGCCATCCGGGCCTACGCACCGAGCCCCCGCCACGGCGACCGCCACCTCGAGGCGTGCCTCACCCTCACCGACGACCACGGCACCGCGGTGCCCGGCTACGGCTGGATGTTCCCCGCAGGCGACGGCACGGTGAACATCGGTGTCGGCGCACTGTCGACCATGAAGGGGTTCAGCAGCCTGAACCTCAACACCTTGCTCGACTCCTACGCCACGATGGTGCGCGAGCCCTGGGACCTCGGCGACTACCTCGACCGACCGCGAGCCTGGCGACTGCCGATGAGCGCCAGGCGGCGTCACGGTCCCGGCTGGGTGGCGATCGGCGACGCGGCGGGCCTCATCAACCCCATGAACGGTGAGGGCATCGACTACGGCCTGGAGTCGGGCATCCTCGCGGCCGACCTGTTCCTCGAGGACCCTGCTGGCGCACCCGTCGCCTACGACCGCGAGATCGCGGCACGCTACGACGAGTTCTTGCGGACCGGTCGACGCTTCAGCTTCCTCATCGGCCATCCGGCCCTGCTGCGCACCGGCCTGCGGATCGCCGTCGGCACCCAGGTCGCGGCCGACATCACCCTCGCGGTGATGGGCAACCTCGTGGACTCCGAGACCCCAGGTGCACCCGGCACGGTGTTGCGCCTCGCCGACCGGGTCCTCGCGGCGGCCGACCCGCTCCTGCGCCGCACCCGCGCCGCCAAGTAGGCGCGCCCTCCTCCAGGAGGTC
>CAZBTQ010000013.1:0-32472 GCA_964494405.1 uncultured Iamiaceae bacterium | reverse complement strand
ACGTGACCGTGCACGTGTGGTGGTCGGTCCCGACGCCCACGTCGTGAGCGCACTCTCCCGGGTGCTGCCCGGCCGATCCGGCCTCGTCGGCCGTCTCACGAACCGTCTGGACCGATGATGTCGGACATGGACTTCCCCGCGTTCGCTGTCGCCTGCGGCGAGGAAGGCTCCGACCCGCTCGTCCTGCACGAGGGACAGGTCGTCCGCGTCGACCAGTACCGCGCCAGCGGCCATCTCGAGCGCCTGGATGCGGACCTCGCCGATGTCGCAGGACTCGGGGTTGAGGTGTGGCGCTATGGCATGCCGTGGCGCGAGACGGAGACCGCGCCTGGGGTCTTCGACTGGACGCTGTGGGACCGTGCGCTCGAGGCGTGTCGGCGCCACGGGCTCGACCCGGTGATCGACCTGTGCCACTTCGGGCTGCCCGACCACTACGGCGGGTTCTGCGACGGCCGGTGGGTCGACGGCTTCGTTCGCTACGTCGAGACGTTCCTGGCCCGCTATGCCGAGCCGCGCTGGTTCACCCCCGTCAACGAGCCGGGCATCACCGCCATGTTCTCCGCGCTGCTCGGCATGTGGAACGACCGCCGGGCCACCGCCGACGACTACTTCGTCGCGCTGGGCAACGTCGTGCTCGCGAACCTCGAGGCCCTCGCCCGCATCCGAGCCGACCGCGACGGCTGGTGGATCGGGTCCGAAGGCTTCGGCTGCGAGCTGTTCGACCCCGACGACGAGGCCGGCGTTCGCGCCGCAACCCATGCCCGTGACCTGCAGCAGGCCGTCTGGGATCTGCACCTCGGCGTCGCACCCGGCGGCATCGCGGCGCGCCTGACCGATGTCGTGGCCGACTCGGTCCAGTCGCGCATCGAGGCCCTCGTCGGCGTCGTGCCGCCCGACCGGATCATCGCCGGCCACGACATCTACCCCGTCAGCGTCACCGCGCACGGAACACGTGCCGAGCGGCCGCTGTCGATCGCCGATCGCGTCGGCGCGTACGACGCCGAGGCCTCCGCTTGGTACGAGCGCTACCGGGTGCCGTTCTGGGTATCGGAGACCTCCAACCTCGGCCTCCCGGTCGACCAGGGCAGCGAGTGGCTCGCCGCGCTCACCGCATCACTCGACACCCTCGCAGCGCGCGGCCTGCCGGTGCGGGGGATCTGCTGGTACAGCCGAGGCGACCAGTACGACTGGAACACGGCGCTGACCGTACCGATCGGAAGCGTGACCGAGGTCGGACTGTTCGACGCCCAACGGAACCCACGCCGAGTGGCGCAGCACTACGCCACGCTGGCCGGCCGACACCCCCGAAACGAACGGGCGAAGCAGCACTGAGCCCTTGAAAGGAATGGCGACGTGACCCACGAGAACGAGCTCACCACCGAGATCGACCTGTGCACGCCTGACGGCAGTCGGCTGAACCGTGCCGCGCTGGGTTGGTCTCGCCGACCGTTGCACCGGGCGAACCTGGACGGCTGCTTCGGCATCAACAAGCGCTGGGACTACTGGGCGATCCTGGCCGGTGACCTTGTCGTGTCGTCGGTCTACGCGGACATCGACCACTTCGGCCTGGCCGACGTCTGGTGGGCCGACCTGGCCGCGGACGAGACGGGAGGCAACGGCATCATCACGACCGATCGCGGTGCGCTCGTCCTGCCCGACCGCCCCGGAACTGCTCCGCTGCGCATCGAGCGGGACGGCTTCGCATTGGAGATCGTCGACGAACCCGGATGGACGCGTCTGCGCGAGTCGTGGACCGAACACGACGGGACGCCGGGCACACTCGACGTGTCGATCGAACTACCCGAGGGCCACGAGTCGCTCAACGTCGTGATCCCCTGGAACGACGAGCGGTTCAACTACACCTCCAAGCACCAGGCCCGACCCGCTACAGGCGAGCTCTCGGTTGGCGACCGGCGCTGGGAGATCGGCGGCGACGGCTCGGACGCATGGGGTGTCCTCGACGTCGGGCGCGGCCGTTGGCCATCAGAAGTCACGTGGAACTGGGGTGGTGGCGCCGGCCGGTGTGGCAACCACGTCGTCGGGTTGCAGTTCGGCGCGAAGTGGACGGAGGGGTCGGGCTACACCGAGAACGGCCTGATCGTCGACGGCCGGCTCACCAAGCTCGGCCGCGAGCTCGCCTGGACCTACGACTGGGACGAACCCCTCAACCCGTGGCGCGTCGTGGACCCCGGCGGGCAACTCGATGTGACGCTCCAGCCCCGCTACGACAAGCACACCAAGCTCCCCGGACGCGACCAGGGATCGGAGACCCACCAGGTCTTCGGCACCTGGTCGGGCCGCATTCGCACCGACGACGGCCTCGAGATCGAAGTCCACGACATCCAGGGCTTCGCAGAGGAAGCACGACAGGAGTGGTGATCGACTCTGGCAGGGGGACCGTCGGGTTCACCTTCGATCCGCGGCGCACAATCGTGTGCCCTCGAGGGCCGGCCGCCGGAGCGACTGGCGGCCGGAAGGCGAACCGGCGTTGGTGGCGCAACCAGAAACCCGGTTGACGGGCTCAACCCGAAGATCGACCTGCACGCGCCACGGAGCGTCTCCAGCTCGACCCAACGACAGACCACTCACCGGCGGCGGCGCCCATTCTCATCATCCAAGCAGACCTCGAGCGATGGGCCTGCCCTTCTACTGTTCCTTCTACTGCGCGGCGCGGGACAGGGGTGTACGGGTTGGCACGACAGGGATAGAGTGAGCGGCGAAACGCCAGCTCAAGGGCACGATCTGGTACGCATTGGTACGGGATGAGATTCCGATCGGAAATCTCATAACCCGAAGGTCGCAGGTTCAAATCCTGCCCCCGCCACCAACTGAAGTACCTGGTCAGGGCCCATCCGAGAGGATGGGCCCTCCTCGTTCCCGGCCGGACTTCTAACGGATCTTCTAACGGGTGGGCGCGCCGGCGAGCCGTGGGCGTCGGCATCTGGTCCATCTGGCCGGTGTGGGCCCCACAGCGCCCGCCTTCTCCCCTGCGCCGCGGACGGCGCAGGTCGACGGCCTCTCGGAGTACGCTAGGACAGCAAGTACGAAAGATCCGTCCGAACTGCGGATGAGATGATATACTGTGCTTACTGTTCCTACTCGTGGAGAATCCGATGGCTGACACGACCCCCAACAACGGAGAGAACGGCGGCGAGGAGACGGGCCCCTCCACGCCCCGACGGAAGCGCGCGACAGGCTTTCCCGTGGTCTCCCTGGCCGAGGCGGCAGCGATCCTCAAGGAGGCGGGCAAGTACGGGTTCGATCACTCCACGGCCGCGTTTGCCACCTACATGGGTCACAGCACCACCAACAGCGGGGCCTTCCGGCAGAGGCTGGCGGCCTTCCGTGATTGGAAGCTGATCGCTGGTCGAGGCGACAGCCTGGCCATGACCGACATTGCTCGCGTGATCGCCCACCCGACGGATGACGACGCTGAGCGCCGGGCGATGCAGTCGGCTTTCATGAACAGCCCGGTGTTCTTCAAGCTCTACGAGGAGAGCGCCAAGGGGAAGCCCCTTGCGGCCGCAAAGCTCGGGAATCGTGCGGTGCTCAATCTCGGAGTCTCCCCTGGTTCCAAGGACAAGTTCGTGCAGTCGTTCACGGAGAGCGCGGTTGCGGCCGGCATGGCAGCGCTCAACGAGGACGGCCAGATCGTCTTGGAACCACTCGATGCCGGCACCGACGGGGGGCAGCCATCCAGCGAGGACCGGTCCGACAACCCTCAGGCGGTCCAGCCGTCGTCCGGGCGAATCCAGCCAGCGGCGCGCCAGGGCACGCCAGTGGTCCATCAGGCCTGGGCCATCGACGGTGGCTCGATCGTCTTCGAGATCCGGACCGACAAGCCGCTCCCGGCCACGGCATTCGCCACGGTGGGCGAGGTGGTCGCGAGCCTCGAGCACTTGGCCGAGACGCTTGCACCCCCCGCCCCGCAGGGCGGCATCGGAGCCGAGGATCCGGAGTCATGAACAGATGACCAATCCCTCCAAGCGGAAGCAGTCGAAGCCGTGGCGCATCCACTTCTTCCAGCGCGACCAGGCCGACGACGCCAAGCAGGCCGTGCCCGCCACAGAGTTCCTCGACTCGATCCCCGCCAAGGTCGCAGCAGAGATCCACGCTGTCCTGGACGCCGTGGCGGCAGCGCCACCGCCTTCGTTCTCGGGCGGCGGCAAGTGGGAGGCGATGCACGATGACATGGCCGGCTACTTCGAGGTCCGGGTGCAGGGTGGCGGCATGAACCATCGGCTGTTCTGTGTCCTCGAGCGCGACGCCGAGGATCTCGGAGGGTCGAGCATCGTGTGCATCGACGGTCTCTCGAAGCCGCCGCGCACCGCGGCACACCCGCGGGACTACCGGCGGGTCAAGCGCTACGGCGCCGAGTTCCAGAAGCGGCGGACCGTGCTCGAGTAGTCGAAGCACCTCGACGGGGAGTCGGTCGGATCTCGAGGTCGAGAGCTCCGGCGAGCGCTACCAGGGTCGTGAGCGTCGGGTTCGGCTTCTCAGCCGAGAAGAGGCGCCTGATCGCCTCCGGCTTCACTCCGGCGCGTCGGGCCAACTCAGCCTTGGTGAGATGCAGCTCTTCGCGTCGGGCATCGAACGCGCGGATGACCGAGTCGATCTGCTCGATCCGCTCGCGTGCCTCCTCGTATGCCTGGCGGTACTCAGGGTCCTCAAGGCGACGAGCGAGGTAGCGTTCTCCTCCCGTGGGTTCCGTCATGTCGTTCAGGGTACCCGTAACGTGCACGTTACGCACGTCAGCACTCCCACCTGCCCCGCTCAGCCCCGACTGGCTGGGATGCCGAGATGATCGTGACCAGCTTCAACTGGCTCTCGTTCAGGGGCGACAGCGGTCGCAAGTATCGACAGGAGGAGGGGACCCTGATCCGCCACAAGGAGTACGTGGACGCTGAGTATGAGCGACACCGAGCCCGAATCGAGTCGACGCTGAGCTGGTCTTGGGCGCGCTGGCCGGCGGCATCGAGGTCGGCGACACCTCGGGCGTGATGACGACGGTGCTCTGGGGGCTGCTCTACACCGTCGGCTCGGCGCTGCTCGGTCTCGGAGTCGGGATGGTGGTCCGCCACAGCGCAGGTGCCGTGTCCGGCGTGCTCGTCTGGTGGCTGGTCGTCGAGAGCCTCGTCGTCCAGTTCGCCCCGGCCGAGGTCGTCCGGTTCGTGCCCTTCGACACAGGGTTCCGCACGCTCGGCATCGAGTCGGACTTCGACGTACCCGAGGTCGCCGCCGCAGGGCTGTCGAACCCGCTCCACGCCTCGATCTTCTGGGGATACGTCATCGCCGCCCTGGTCCTCGGGACTGTACTGCTGGTGCGATGTGACGCCGTCTGAGAGCAGCGGTGCCACCGACGCTCAGCTGGGGGAGTTGAGAGCTCCGAGAGCTTCGACGAAGTGGTCTCGCCCCGGCCCAGGTGCCCGGCAGAATCGGACCGGGCAGCGATCGGCTAGACCGTGTCGATGGCTTGGGACCTCCTGATCGATCGCTCGGACCTGTCCACGACGACGCTCGTCGAGGTGCCGACGCCGGAACCGGGGCCAGGTCAGGTGCTGGTGCGCTGCGACCGCGTGGGCCTCACGGCGAACAACGTCACCTACGCCGTGGCCGGCGACTCCATGAAGTACTGGGACTTCTTCCCCGCCCCCGACATCGACGGTGCGGCTCAGGGACGGGTCCCGCTGTGGGGCTTCGCTGAGGTCGAGCGGAGCAACGTCGGCGAGGTGCCAGAGGGGACCCGGCTCTACGGGTACCTTCCGACGAGCAGCCACCTCATCGTCGAGCCGACCAAGGTCGACGGGCGCGGGTTCCGCGACGGGAGCCGACACCGCCAGCACCTCCCGGCTCCCTACAACCGGATGACGACCACGGCCGCAGATCCGGCGTATGACGCAGAGCTCGAGGACCTCCAGGTCCTGTACCGGCCGCTGTTCATGACCAGCTTCATGCTCGCCGACTTCATCGACGACCACGACCGCTTCGGCGCCGACGCGGTGGTCATCAGCAGCGCATCGAGCAAGACGTCGTACGGCGCTGCCTTCCTCCTCGGCGGCATCCATCGCATCGGCCTCACCAGCGAGGGCAACCGGGCGTTCACCGAATCGCTCGGCTGCTATGACGAGGTCCGCACCTACGACGAGGTCGATGTCATCGAGCCGGTGAAGGCCGTGTACGTCGACGTCGCCGGCGACGGTGTCCTCCGCCGCCGGGTCCACGAGCGGCTCGAACCGGTGCACTCCGCTGTCGTGGGTGCCGCCCACCACGATGCCGCCCCCGATCTCGGCACCGGTGATCTCCCCGGCGGTCGCCCGACCTTCTTCTTCGCACCCGACCAGATGCGCAAGCGCTACGAGGACTGGGGCCCCGACGGCGTCGAGGATCGCCACGCCGAGGCGTGGGCCCGGTTCGCTCCCGTCGTCGCCGGCTGGGTCGACGTCGTCACCAGCGAGGGGCCGACCGGGATGGCGGAGGTCTGGTCCGAGGTGCTCTCGGGCGCGACCCCGCCCCGGACCGGGCACGTCATCGCACCCTGACGAGGGTGACGACAGCGGTATCCCGAAGACCGTTGCTGGCTCGTCGCCATCCGCGTGTGCCCGGCGACGCCAGCGGTCAGGAGTCGGATGACATGCCGCCGAGGATCATCGACGCACCAGCACGATGGGGTGTCCAGAACCGTGGACCTCGTGGGGGACGTGCATCGGCCCCGTGCTCTACTCGCGGGGCGTGATGTTCTGCAGGCGCACCTGCCCGGTGGCGACCAAGCGTCCGTCATCGTCGGTGATCCGAACCTCCCACAGCTGCTGGGTCCGCCCCTGGCTGATCGCTCGTGCGTCGACGGCCACCCTTCGCGGTCGCTCACAGCTCGCCGCGTCGCTGCATCCAGCCGAAGGCCAGCCAACCGGGGAGGATGGGCAGCCAGAACGTCGCCAGCCGGAACGTCAGCGTGGCCGACACCGCCGGCCCGGCGCCCATGCCGAAGCCGGTCAGGCCCGCGATCAGCGCCGACTCCAGCGCGCCGAGCCCGCCGGGCGTCGGCGACAGCGTCGCCAGGGCCACCGCGGCGAGGTAGGCGGCGCCGATCTGGGAGAACGTGAGCCCGCCGCCGAACGCCTCGACAGCGCACGCCATCGCCGCCACGTAGGCCAGGCTCACCGCGGTCGAGCCGCCGAAGAGCTCGACCACGCGCTGGGGGCTGCGGAAGACACGTGCGACCTGGCCGATGCCCTGGCGGACGGCCGAGATCGCGGGGCGGGCGATTCGCCGACGCACCGGTCCCACACCGAGCAGCACGCCGACGACGACGAGCAGCACCGCGATCACCATCAGGATCGCCCCGGTGCCGGGGAGGCTGAACTGGTCCAGATCGCTGCGGCCCGTCCACACGACGAACCCCACGAGCAGCACGGCGTGGACGGCGAAGCCGGCGAGGGCGTTCACCGCGACCGAGGTGCCGGCCTCGGTCCGGGTCACGCCGACGCGCTCGAGGAAGCGGGCCGTGAGAGCGAAGCCGCCGGCGCCGCCTGGCCCGACGAGCCCCGCGAACGACGCTGCCACCTGCGAGCGCAGGTTGGGGCCGAAGGGCACCGGATCCGCGACCGAACCCTGCACGCTGACCGCGGCCGCGACGTAGGTGACGAGCGACGTGGCGACCACACCCGCGATCCACCACGGGTTGGCGTGGTCGAAGGCGTGGAGCGTGTCGTCGAGGTTCGCGAGCTGCGGGAGCAGCGTGTAGAACGCGAGGGTCGAGGCCACCACGACCAGTAGCGTCCGCGGCTTGATGCGCTCGAGGTCCGCGAGCTCGAGCCCCGGCTCGCCTGTGGCCTCGTTGACGGCATCGCGCAGGTCCTGGAGGAGGCCGTCCACGTCGTCGGCGCGGGCGCGAGTCGCCGCTGGCAGCGCCAGGGGCTGGATCATCCGCAGCGACGGCGCCACGGCGGTGGGACCCATCGCGGCCACCGCCGCTGCCGTGGCCGCATCGGGACCGACGACCCGACCGGTCTCGACGAGGAGCTGGGCAACGTCGCGCGCCCGGTCGCGCTCGGAGGCCGCCGTCTCGGCCCGGTCGAAGCGACCGATCCACACGTGTCGTTCGGCGTCGACGCCGAGTGCCTCGTGGGAGAGATGGCCGTGGGCGAGCCCTGCACGGTGGAGCTGGGCGATCTGCGTCCAGAGGTCGGCGAGCACCTCAGGCCGGGCGAGGAGGGCATCGTCGACGGCGGCAACGGCGTGGTGCCGGGTCACGAGGAAGGCCGAGTCGCCTTCGGTGGTGGCGATCCGGACCACCTCGGGCACCCGCACTCCGGCACGGGCGGCCAGCCCGAGCACCAGCGCCTCGTGTTCGATGCGCCGCTTGATCGAGCCGTACGCGACCTCGACCTCCGTCGAGCGCAGCCGGATGCGCCGATAGGCGCGGTCGAGGAGCGCGGCGTCGCGCTCATCGGGGGTGCGCAACGTCACGTCGAGGCGGACGCCGTCGCGGTCGACCACCTCGTAGTGGCGCGCGTCGCCGGACTGGGCCGGGCGCCGGACCGCCGCCGGGTCGATGTCGGCATCGCGCAGCGCGGCGAGGAGCTCGTCGGGGCTCGGCTCGGCGACCGGGGACCCGAACACCAGCAGGACGATCGCTCCGACGACCGTGCCGACGCCCACCGCGAGCACGAGGTCGAGCGCGGGGAGGTCGACCGAGATGAGGCGCAGCGCCACCAGCACGGCTACCGACGCCCACAGCGCCTGCTGCCATCGCCTGCTGACCCACGGCACCGCCACCGTCACGATCGCCACCGTCGACGCGATGGTCGTCGAGTCGGGGAAGCCGCTGCTCCGCAGCGAGCTGTCCCGTGCGAGTTCGTCGATCAGGTCACGCAGCCGGTCGTCGAACACCAGCGCGTCGGCCCCGAGCATGAGGCCAGACGCCGCCACCGACGCGAGCAGGAGCAAGAAGGCGATCCGGAACCGCCGCGATGCGAGCAGGACGACGAATGCGACCGTCGGCGTCACACCAGCGAGGAGCTGCGCCGCGGACACGGCCACGTCCTCGATGGGGTCGGGTAGGCGGGCGAAGGCCCGCACCACGTCGTCCTCGATCCCCTCGATCGTCGACACGCCCCAGCGGGCCAGGAGCCATCCGGCACCCACCAGTGCCAGGCCGATCAGCAGGCGCAACACGTCGGCCGCAGCGAACCGGTGCCAGTCCCGCGGCGCTGCGAAGAGCTCGACCGCCTCGCCCACGGGGTCGGCCGAGGGGGCGCCGGGATCGGGGCCGGCGTGGGCGGTCGTTGGTTCGGTCATCGGCCGGCGGATCGCCCGTCCATCCGGGGATGGTAGGTCGCGGCCGCCATCGACCGACCGGCCCTACCGCCGCGAGAGCTCGGTGGCGTCGTCGGGGTGCGGCGTCGCCACGGCCACGCCGTGTCCGACCGCGACGTGGGCTGGCACCGGATGCGGTGCGTCGTCGGAGTGAGCCCGGGACGCGGCCCAGCCCCACCCGGCGGCGACCGCGGCGGCGAGACCGCCGACGAGCAGCCCAGCGCGCGCCCCGTAGCGGTCGCAGACGAGGCCGATCAGCGGCGCACCGATCGGCGTCGAGCCCACCATCACGATGGTCTGGAGGGAGCTGACCCGGCCCTGCATCGTGGGCGTCGAGCTGATCTGGACGATCGCGCTGGCGGCGGTCATGAAGTAGGTGGAGGCCCACCCGACGACGAGGATCATCGGGAACGCAAGGGCCAGCGTCGGTACGGCGGCGAAGGCGAGCATGCTGGCGGCGAACACGGCGCACGTGCCGGCGACGGTCGCGATCGTGACCTCGTGGCGACGCGCGGCGGCGAGCGCCCCTGCCAGCGAGCCCAGGCTGAGCACCGAATAGAGGATCGTGAACGTCCCGATCGTGCCCTCGTAGGTGCGCGTGACGAGCAGGGGCAGCACGACCTGGAAGTTGTAGGCGAGGACGCCGACGATGGCGACGATCACGATGGGGATCCACACGTTCGGCACCGAGCGGGCGTAGCGCAGCCCGTCGCGGATCTGGCCCTTGGCCTTCTGGGTGATCGGGGCGGCGCGCAGCTTGGTCGGGTCGATGAGGAACAGGCCGATCAGCACGGCGACGTAGGTGAACGCGTCGAGTGTGAAGCACCAGCCGTAGCCGACGGTCGAGATGAGCAGGCCGGCGACAGCCGGGCCGATCACGCGCGACAGGTTCATGACCGCGGTGTTGAGGCTGATGGCGTTGTTGACGTCGTCGAGCTGCACGAGCTCGACGACGAACGCCTTGCGGGCCGGCATGTCGAAGGCGAACACACAGCCCCCGGCGAAGGCCATGGCGTAGATGGCAGGCAGCGGCGGGCTGTCCATGAACGCCAGCGCCGCCATGCCGAAGGACTGCAGCATCGCGATCGACTGGAGGATGATGAGCAGCCGACGCTTGTCGGACCGATCGGCGACGAGGCCCGCCCACGCGCCGAACAGGAGCATCGGCAGGAACTCACATGCGGTGACGATCCCCACCGCGAACCCGTCGTCGGAGATGTGCAGCACGAGCAGCGTCTGGCCGATCCGGGTCAGCCAGTTCCCAGCCTGGGACACCACCTGGCCGGTGAAGAACACCCGGAAGTTGCGGGTCTGGAAGGAGCGGAAGGTCTCCCGGCCTCCGGCGGCGAAGCGGGCGCGGACCTGTTGGGGTGTCATGGCCGAGGCTCGTCGTGGGCGATCCGGCTCAGGAGCGCGGCAGCGTCGCGCAGGCAGTCCACTTCGGCGGGTGTGCACTCGTCGAGGCGAGCAGCGAGCCAGGCCGTGTGGTGGTCGCGTGCGTCCGCGAGCTGGCGGCGACCTTCGGCGGTGATCTGGACCCGGGCGATCCGGCGGTCGGACTGGTCGAGACGTCGGGTGATGAGGCCCCGCTCGACGAGCGTCCTGGTGACCTTGGTGATGGACGGGGGAGCGAGGCGCTCCACCTCGGCGAGCTCACCGAGGGTCAGCGGACCCTCACGAGCAATGGTGCGCAGGGCGGCGCCGAGGGTGGGGGAGAGGCCGGTCGAGTCGGTCTGGCGGAGCTGTCGGGCGATGCGCCGTACTGCCACCCTCACGGCCTCCGCGACCTCCGCCAGATCGCTGGTCCGGGGTGGGGACGATGTCGATGGAGAGTTCGGCACTCGAACAGTTTACCAAGCTAATTAATGTCTCGAACCATTCTGGGGGAGGTGGCGAAGGTCGAGGTCGGGCGGCGCTCTCGATCGGCGCCTCCTGCACCTGCCGCCCTGTGAACCAGACTGAGCTCGATGGCGTCACGTCCGGAGGACCCGCAGCCAGACCGTCGGGATCGTGCCCCTTCTGCCGATCGCGGCGCCGGCGATCGTGTTCGACGGTCGCACGCCCAGACCCGGAGCACCGTCCGACTCGCCCTGGCCTTCATGGCGGCGTCGGCGACCGTCGCCGCGCTGGCGCTCGCCCGCGACTGGACGGGCGGTCGTTGGCTCGTGATCCACCTCTTCTTCGCCGGTGCGGTCGTGCTGGCGATCAGCGGGGTGTCGCTGATGTTGACGGTCACGTGGTCGGCGGCGCCGGCGCCGGCCGAGCGCTGGGCCGCATTCCAGCGTTGGAGCGTCGCCGTCGGCGCGGCGGGTGTCGGCCTGGGCCACGAGGTCGGCGCGGCGGATGCCGTGGTCGGCGCGGCTGCCGCGCTCTACGTGGTGGGGCTGGTGGCGTTGGGCGTCGTGCTGGTGTCGACCGTGCGTCGCGGCATCGAGCGACGATTCGACCCAGCGGTCGGTGCGTACTCGGCTGCGCTGGTCGCGGGCGTCGGCGGCGCCTCGATGGGCACGGTGATGGCCGTCGGTTCGGCGACCGGGCTGCGTGATGCCCACCTGGTGGCCAACCTGCTCGGCTTCGTGGGTCTCGCGGTCGGCGGGACCATGCCGTACTTCGTGGCGACGGTCGTGCGGTCCAAGATGTCGCCCCGTGCCACGCGGGTGCGGCTCTGGGGCGCGGTCGGCTGGCAGTCGACGATGGTCGCGGTCGCAGTGGTGTCGTCGCTGGCTGACATAGCGGTCGTCGCGGCGGTCGCCCTCGGCGGCTACGCCCTGGGCATCGTCGCCGTCTTGGCGTTGGTGCCCACACCCACCCGCCGCCAGCTCGAGTGGTCGGGCCCGCGGCTCGTCGCGGTCTGGGCCGGTGCCGCGTGGTGGGCGGTCGCGGTCGCGGCGACGGCCGTCGACGTGGCGAACGGCCGGCCGGTGGGCGGCGCCCCGTGGCTCGGCGTGCTCGCCGTCGCCGGCTACGCACAGATCCTGTGGGGCTCGTTGGCCTACCTCCTACCGATGTTGCGCGGCGGTGGCCACGTGCGACTCGCCGAAGGGTTCGCGACCACGCGCTCGTGGGTCGGCCTCGCGGCGGTCAACGCCACCGGGTTCGCACTCGTGGTGTCGTGGGGACCGGTGGCCGCCGTGGCGGCCGCGGTCTGGGTGCTCGACGCCGCGTGGCGGGCGAGCCGGGTGGGCGTGCGACGGGCCGAGCGGTCCAACGCTGCCTGATCGCGGGCGCGCCGTCGTTCGCCCTCGGCGCGACAGCACCCGGTGGGTGCCGGACGGTGCCGGACCCACCGGGTGCCGCAGGGGAGTGGTTCAGTCGTCGCTGGCCTAGAAGCCCAGGTCGTAGAAGTCGTCCACGTTGTCCTGGGTCACCGTCGAGCCGCCGTCTCGGATCAGGTCCATGGCCTCGGCACCGTGGACTGGCCGGCCCTGGTCGATGCGCTCTACGAAGGCGGCTTCGACGGCGTGTTGTCGGTCGAGCACGAAGACCCGGTCTGGGGTGGCACCGAGGACAAGGTGAAGACCGGGCTCCAGATCGCGCATCGGACGCTGTCGCCACTGATCGTCGGATAGCGCCCCCCGTTCGCGGCGGCGTCAGCCGGCACCGCCGCGTGCGCGACGTCAACCGGCAGAGTCGACGGGCCAATCGGTGAAGATGACGCTGATGGAGTGGGTGCTCGACGGCCAGCTGGGGACGTTGAGGACCTGGGGATCCGACTCATCGCCGCGCGGCAGGTTCCTCACCGTGATGGTGCCGCCCCCGTCGGGGGACGCTGCAAGGTAGACGTCGACGCCGCTCTGGAACGGCTGGTCGGCGAAGAAGGGGAGCGGTCCCAGCGTCGACACGCCGGGAGAGGCTGCGTCGTCGTGGAGGTGCAGGCCGATGGCGCCGTTGCCCACGAAGTCGGTGATGGCGTTCACGGCCTCGCCGCCGTCGACGCTGAGCTCCAGCACATCGGCATCGCCGCTCGCGTGCCACTCCCGCATGCGGATGACGATGAGCGCGGCGTGGTCGTCGCCGACGTTGGTCTGGGCCCTCGTGGTGCCGTCCGGCGGCGACGAGAGCAGGCGGACGAGGTCGCTGCTGCGCAGGTAGGGCTGGAGGTACAGGTGGTGGGTCACCGGCGACGCGGGGGTGCTGAGGGCGTACTCGTAGTGGGCGCCGGTCTCCAGCTCGACGGGCCCGAACTCGCCGTCGGGCCCCAGCGCGAAGGTGGCGTGCGGCTCCTCGCCCACGCGGGCGCCGGTCCCGCCGTCGACGGCCCAGATCTCGAGCGTGGCCTCGCGGCCGGTGTTGGCCGGGAAGTTCACGGCGCGCCCGGAGATCTCGACCGGGTCGCGCTGGGCCACGATGTCAACGACCTCGGGCGCCTCGCCGACGAGGAACTCGTACTGCATGGCGAACGACTCGGGCGACGTGGCCACCTCGACGTGGGACTGCCCGGGGAACAGCGCCTGGGTCGGGGCGGTGCAGGGGACGACGTCGGGGCACGGCTGGCCGTCGATGGCGACGTACTTGGCCACCTTCGCAGCCTGGACGGGGTCGCCGAGGAACCTGCTCGACACCGACGTGCCGCGCGAGTGGCCCACGAGGTACACCTGCTCGACATCGAACCGCTCGAGCGCGTCGTCGACCACTTCCGACAGTCCGGCCACGTAGCCGTCGATGTCGAGCCCGGCGCCGTCGTGGTCGTAGGCGATGATCCGCTCCTGCGGGTACCCGTTGGCGACGAAGCGCATGGCCTGTGACTCGTACTGCTGGGCCGACCCGGCGAAGCCGTGGACGAACACGATGGGAAGCGCCACCTCATCTGGGAGCGGTGGCAGGGGGTCGGTGCCACCGGGGTCGCCGAACGGAGCCTCGGTGGTGGTCGTGGTCTGGCTGACCCCGGCATCGCCTGATGTGGTGTTGCTGCCCGACGCGCTGTCGTCGTCCGACGAGCAGCCGGCGGCCATCGCGACCAGGGCGAACAGGAGCGCGAGGGCCACCAGCCGCGGGCCAACCGTGACGGCATCCACCCGACGCCTCGCATCCCTCATCCCGGAATCCCCCGATCGGCGCCGCCATCGTGCCAGCCCTCTAGCAGCGGTCCAGTGGTGTACCACACATGGCCGTCCCGTCTCGCCGCCAACCGACGAACCGTCAACCGAAGTGGCTCGGCGCGGGGGAGGCAGCGACGAGGAGCCGCTCACCCGTCGAGAACGAGGCTTGGGTCGAGGGCGACGGCGAGCCCGGCCTCCCAGCCGGGAGCGAGCCCGCCCGGCGGCGGGTGCAGGTCGGTGGTCTCGATCCCTGCGGTGACCAACAACCACGAGACGAGGGAGTTGGAGTTCCACATGTCGCCGGTCGGCTCAACGGTGCGCCCCCACGTCAAAGCGGGGACCCGCCGGGTCTGGTGAAGGAGCGCTCGGGCGGTGGACGGGTTGTGGGTGATCACTGTGGGACCTCCGACGGCCCACCGGCGATCGAGGATGAGTCCGTCGCGCCAGCAGCGGACCTCGTAGCGGAACAGACGTGAACGTCCCAACAGTCGCAGCCCGACGGGTCCCGTGCGCACGACGCCCCGGTCGACACCGCGGACGCCGCCCCACGCGGGAGCCATCTCCACCACGAACCGAGCCCCGTCGACGGTGACCTCGAGCGCCGCGTGGAACAGCGCTTGCGCCGGCCGGTGGACGAGCCGCGCCCGCGCGAGCTCCCACCAGCGGCTGGTGTGCACGACCACATGTCCACCGGCCCCGACCGGTATCCACCACAGCACTGCGGCCGCCGCTGGATCGTCGCCCCCCGACGTCGCGTCGGACGCCGAGGGATCGGGCGATGACACGGTGGGCATCGATCCACCGTCGCGCCATCCCGACGTGGCGTGAAGGGACCTTCGACCTGCCGACGACCACGCCGGCGTTGTCCGAGGCCCGCAGGATTCGTGTGGCCCGGACATCGGGTAGGGCGGGCCACCTAGGGTCGGCCGTGGGGCGATCTCTGCCCTGGCGTCAGCGGTGACGCATGATCGAACGGCCCGTGGTGACCGAGCAGCGCGCGTCGATGGAGGAGAACCCGATGGCAGACAAGCCGAACATCATCCTGTTCATGTCCGACGACGTGGGGTGGGGTGACCTCGGTTGCTACGGCGGTGGTGAGAACCGTGGTGCGCCGACGCCAAACCTCGACCGCCTGGCGGCCGAGGGCCTCCAGTTCATGTCGTTCTACGGGCAGCCGAGCTGCACGCCGGGCCGGGCCGCGGCAGTCACGGGCCGCCTCCCCGTCCGCAGCGGGATGACGACAGTCGCCTTCCCTGGTCAGGGCGGTGGTCTCCCGGCGGGCGAGTGGACGCTGGCGAGCGTCCTCAAGCAGGCCGACTACGACACGGTCCACATCGGCAAGTGGCACCTCGGCGAGTCGGACTACTCGATGCCGACCGCGCACGGCTTCGACGAGATGCACAACACGACGCTGTACCACCTGAACGCCTACACGTACACGGACACGACGTACAACCCCGACTTCCCGTTCGACGACCCCGAGACGATGAAGATGTGGGGCAACGTCATCGGCCGGGTCGACGGCAAGGCGGGCGAGCAGTGGACCGAGACCGAGAAGATCGATCCGTCGAAGATCCCGTTCCTCGATGAGACGTCGACCACGATCGCCACCGAGTACCTCGAGCAGCACGCGAACGGCGACAACCCGTTCTTCATGTACCTGAACACCGCGAAGCTGCACCAGCCGAACCTCCCGCACCCGGACTTCGCGGGGAAGTCGATGGCGAAGTCCAAGTACCTCGACTCGCTCGTCGAGCTCGACCACTGGGTCGGCGTGGTGGTCGACAAGGTGCGCGACCTGGGCATCGCCGAGAACACGCTGATCGTGTGGACCACCGACAACGGGGCGTGGCAGGACGTCTACCCGGACTGCGGCTACACGCCGTACAAGGGCACCAAGGGCACCGACTACGAGGGCGGGAGCCGGGTACCGGCGATCGCGTGGTGGCCGGGCACGATCGAAGGAGGGCGACGGAACTCCGAGATCGTCGGATCGCTCGACCTCATGGCCACCTTCGCCAGCCTCGCCGGGCTCGAACTGCCCACCGAGGACCGTGAGGGACAGCCGACCACCTTCGACAGCTTCGACCAGACGGCGTTGCTCAAGGGCGAGGGCGGCTCGACCCGTGACCACTGGTTCTACATGACCGAGACCGAGCTGATCCCCGGCGCGATCCGCCTGGGGAAGTGGAAGGCGGTGTGGAACATCCGTGAGGGATGGCGCGGTGCTGCGTCGCACACGGCCATCGTCCCGGAGCTGTTCGACCTGTGGCAGGACCCCCAGGAGCGCTACGACGTCTTCATGACGAGCTGGGCGGAGAAGACCTGGCAGCTCCCGCAGATGGCCGACCGGCTGCTCGGCGTGCTGCCGAGCTACAAGGAGTTCCCCAACCGGCCGCTGCAGACCGCGGGGATCAGCTATGCCGTGTTCGACGCGCAGGACGCGCAGGTGCAGGAGCGGGTCCAGAAGATGATCCACGGCCTCAGCGCCGGCTGACCCGAGGAGCAGACATGGCCAGCCGTCTGCCGTCGTGGCGACCCGGAGCCACTCGTGACTCGTTGCTCGCGTTCATCGATCGTGCCGAGGAGGTACCGGTCGACGAACGGGTGGCGTACGTCGACAACGACGGGACGATGTGGTGCGAGAAGCCCACCTACGTGCAGTTCGACTTCTTCGTCGACGCGCTCGACGCGCTGGCCGCCGACAACCCCTCGTTGCGGGATCGGCCCGAGTTCGCCGCGGTCCTCTCCGGCGACATGGCGGCGGTCGGCGAGATCGGCTTGGCCAAGGTGGCGGGCGCGCTCGCCGAGCTGTTCGACGGGCAGACCCCCGACGAGTTCGCCGCGGCGGTCGACGGCTTCCTCGATCGGTATCGTCACCGCACGCTCGGCACGGGCATCGAGGGCGTGATCTACCAGCCGATGCTCGAGCTGCTCGACGAGCTCCGCGCCAAGGACTTCACGATCGGGATCGTGACCGGCGGCGGAACCGAGTTCGTCCGCCAAGCCGCGAGGCGCTGCTACGCGGTCGAGCCGGGCATGGTCGTCGGCACGCTCATCGGCTACACGTTCGACCGCGACGCCGACGGCAGGCCGCTCGTGCGTCGCACCGCGGCCCAGACCGGCGCCGCCAACGAGGGCGGTCCCAAGGTCGAGCACATCCAGGCCCAGATCGGCCGCCCACCGATCCTCGCCGTCGGCAACTCCGGCGGCGACCGCGAGATGCTCGAGTGGGCCCAGGCCAGCCGCCACGGTGGGTTGGGGGTCCTCATCGACCACGACGACGCCGAGCGCGAGTTCGCCTACCAGAGCGTCGCAGCGACCTTCGACGATCCCGAGCCGATCACCACGGTCGGCCAACGCCTCGGCTGGGTGATCGTCAGCATGAAGGACGACTGGGACACCGTCTTCCCGGGCCGATGAACCCGGCTGATCACGCACGCCGCGCTCGTACCGCATGACCGGATGCTGCGCGCCGGGCCGGGATCCGACTGGCGACGACCCGACTCGAGAGGAGCCCGCGCCGGCATCGGCTCCTCCGGCGACCAACTCAGATGCGTCGACGCTCGTGGCGATCCCTGCCGGGGAGTTCCGCATGGGAGCGGTCGGCGCGGTGGCCTACGACGCCGACGGTGAGGGGCCGATCCACCCCGTCGCGCTGTCGCCGTACCGGATCGGTGCGGTCTGCGTGACCAACGACGACTTCGCCCGCTTCGTCGACGCCACCGGCCACGTCACCGAAGCGGAGGAGTTCGGCTGGTCGTTCGTCTTCGGCGGCCTGTTGCCCGACGACTTCGAGGACACGCCGGCGGTCGTCGCGACACCGTGGTGGCGTCAGGTGACCGGTGGTGATTGGCGCCACCCCGAGGGTCCGCACTCCGGGGTCGATGGCCGCGGGGATCACCCGGTCGTCCACGTCTCGTGGAACGACGCGATGGCGTACTGCGCCTGGAGCGGCACCCGGCTGCCGACCGAAGCCGAGTGGGAGCGCGCGGCGCGCGGCGAGCGGGTGGGTGCGGCGTTCCCGTGGGGCGACGAGCTCGAGCCAGGCGGCCAGCACCGGATGAACGTCTTCCAGGGCGAGTTCCCGGGCCGCGACACCGGCGAGGACGGATGGATCGGGACGGCGCCGGTCGACGCCTACGAGCCGAACGACTTCGGCCTCTACAACACGACCGGCAACGTCTGGGAGTGGTGCGCCGACTGGTACGACCCTGCCTTCTACCGGCGCACCCCGCGCGTCGACCCCGCTGGTCCGCCGGATGGGACGACGAAGGCGATGCGGGGTGGTTCGTACCTCTGCCATGCCTCGTACTGCCGCCGTTACCGCGTCGCGGCCCGCAGCGCGAACACCCCGGACAGCTCGGCGGGCAACGTGGGCTTTCGCGTGGCGGTCGACGGACACAACTGAGCGACCGAGGGTCGTCGGCACGCCTCACGCGCGGCGGTGGACTGCCTGGTCGCGTCAACCGCCGCTGCTGAGCTCGACGGTGCGGCTCGGGATGAGGTCGTCGCCCTCGAAGAACAGCTGGCTGCGCATCCGGGAGACGTCAGCGTCGGTTGCGTGCTGCATCGCGCAGCCTCCTTCGTTCGGCCTGGAGTTCGAGGGTGCTCGACCCGATCAGCTTGTACCGGGCCGGGGCGGGGTAGCGAAGTCCGTCGGTTGCCGACCGCCAACGAGAGGGTGACCTGGAATGAGCGGAATCGCCGTCATCACCGAGGCCTGCATCGACGTGAAGGACCGGGCGTGCGTCGACGTGTGCCCGGTGCAGTGCATCTACGAGTACGACGTGGCCAACGACCGACTGTTCTCCGAGGACGAGGCGGGCAGCGGCGTCATCGAGACCACACACCAAGCGAATCCCGACGCCATCGCGGTGTTCGCCGACTCGCTCTTGTACGTCAACGCCGACGAGTGCACCTCGTGCACCGCGTGCTACCAGCCCGACGTCTGTCCCGTCGGCGCCATCTACTCCGAAGAGGTCGTGCCCGACGGCGTGGGCAAGACCCACTACAACGCCGAGGACACCGGCAAGGGCAACGATCACACCTTCTTCATCCAGCACAGCCGCGACGTCTTCGCTGATTGACCGACGACGAGGGCGATGCGTGGGGGGACCACGCTCAGCCGGAGAGCTCCTCCAGTCGGGCGCGGATCAGCTTGGTGACGAGCGACGTGGGAAGAGGCGTGTCGGTCGTGAACTTGAGCGCACCCTTGGACGCCTCGAAGTCGCCGAGGTCGTCAGCCAACGCGGTGAGCACCGAGCCGCTGTGGGGAACGTAGGTCAGGTGGCGCTTGTAGGCCGCGAAGCCGGCCACCGGCTTGCCGGACACCCTGAAGGCCGGCACTCCGTACGACAGCCCCTCCTCGGCGTCGGGCACCACCTCGAGGATCGTTCCGCGCAGCTGTTCCAGCGCAGCCCGCGCGGGTTCGTCGAGCACCGCCAGGTAGGTGTCGATCTCCTGTCGTGCCATCGGTGACCTCCAGGGTTCGAGGTGGGTGCCAGGATGGCACCATGCCACCTGACCTGCGATCGATGCTCAACGAGTCCGAGGCCGTGCTCCTGCGGGAGGTCGACTCGCTCGACCAGCTCGACGAGGACGGACTCATCGTGCTGCACGATCGGATCCGTCGGGCTCGCAACAAGTACTCCAAGCTCTACCGCCGGCGTGCGAGAGCGCAGGTCGCAGCCGACGCCACCCGAGGGCGTGCCCACGACGCGCATGCGCGTTCGATTGCCAAGGCAGAGCTGTTCGAGGACGCGCTGGCTCGGGTCTCGCGGAAGCTGGCGGCCGAAGCGAAGGCCGCCGCGGCGGCACTGAAGAAGGAGCGTCTGGAGGCGGCACGACAGGGCAGCGCCACGCGTCCGTCGGCGTCGCGAGGAAAGGCTCCGGCGTCGACCGGCACGCCACGGTCTACCGCCAAGCGGTCGACCCGCACGCCGTCCACCGAGAAGACTCGGGCCTCCAGCAAGGCGACGACCAAGCGCAAGCAAGCGGCCAAGGACACCCGCTCCAAGCGCTGAACCGCGGCCAGCGAGCCCGCGGCTGTCAGTTGGTGACGCCGGCGAAGCCCTGGCCGAGGATCTTGGCGCCGAGCACGAGGAGCACCACCATCATGATGACGGCGTTGTGGTCGGACATGAACTCCTTGATGGACGCCAGCGGGCCAGCGGCCTTGTCGGTGGCCGTCACGTAGAACAGCACCGGTCCGGCGACGGTGAGCGAGCCGATCAGGACGAAGGCGAGGACGGCGATGGCGCTGTCGCCGGTGTCGAGGCCCGCTCGGGCGATCGATGCGGCGGCCGCGGCGGTGAGCGCGAGGTTCTTCGGGTTGGCTCCCGAGAGCGCGGCGCCGAGCACCAACGACTTGCCCGAGGTGAACGAGTCGACCGTGGACATCCACTTCGGCATCTCGGGTTCCTCGCCCTTCTTCGGGCGTCCCTGCCACTGCTTGGCGGCCATGGCCAGGAACACCACGCCGATGACCACCTCGAGCCAGTACACGCCCGTGGAGGTGGAGCTGTCGGGGTCGTCGGCTCCGCCCGCGACCGCCAGGACGATCACCGAGACGACGACCAGGCCTGCGACCCAGCCGACGGCGAACGCGGGCCCGTTGGACCGCGCCTTGGGCGTCCCGAGCATCAAGATGACCGCGATGATGGGCACTGGGCTCAGCGCGACACCGATGGCGGATGGCAGCAGGTCACCGATCGCTTGGGTCAGCATGGTCACTCCTGGTCTGGTGAGGGTGGGTCGCCGGTCGCTGCGTTGACGGCGTCGTCGACGCTGGCGTGGAAGTGCTCGACGAGCGTCGCCCCGCCCGCGGTCGCCAGCAGGTCGCGGACCTGGCCGATGTCGCGTGCGATGAGGAGGCGGATGCCTCGTGCGGCGAGCTCGTCGCGCAGGTCGATGAGCATCGTGACAGCGGTGACGTCGATCGCCGGGACCGTCTCTGCGTCGATGACCACGGCCCGCGTGTCGTCGGCGGTCTGCTCGCGGATGGCGGCGTGCACGTTGTCGGCGTTGCCGTAGAAGAGCCCGCTCTCGGGACGGACGACCACGACCGCGTCGGCAGGCACAGCCTCGGGATGCCGGTTGATGTCGACCCAGTGGCTCGTGGCACTGTCACGACCGAGCACGGCGACGTGGGGCCGAGACGTCCGGTAGACGAGGAGCAGCACCGACACCGCGATGCCGATGAACAGGCCGGGAAGGGTGTCGAACACGAGGACGCCGACGAGCGCGGCGACCGCCGCGATGAGGTCAGGGCGTGCAACACGGCCGTAGATGTCGCCGAGCTGCGCGGTGTACACCCCGTAGAGCCGACGCAGGGCCGCGACGTCGACCAGCTCGATCACGGCGGCGATCACCACGGCAGCGAGGGTGGCTTCAGGCAGGTTCTCGAAGAGACCGGTGAGGAACAGGAGCGTGAGGATGGTGAGCACCGCGACCAGCAGGCCCGACACCTGCGACCGTGCGCCCGACGACCCGTTCACCGCGGTCTTCGACAGGGACCCGTTGACCACCATGCCCGAGGTGAGACCAGCCCCGATGTTGGCGGCGCCGAGGCCGACGAGCTCCCGGTTGACGTCGATGGCGTAGTGGTCACGCGAGGCGTAGGTCTTGGCGGCGCCGAGGCCCTCGGCGAAGGCGACGAGCATGATGCCGACCGCGCTGCCGACGAGCGTCCCGTAGTCCGACAAGGCGAGGTCGGGCAGCCCCATCGTGGGGAGGCCGGCCTGGATCGGCCCCACGATCTCGACGCCCTTGGACTCCAGGTCCAGCAACGGCACGGCGACGATGCCGGCCAGCACGGCCAGCAGGGACCCCGGCACCTTGGGCGCGACGCGGCGCATGCCGATGACGACGACGAGCGATGTGGCGCCGACCGCGAGCGTCCAGCCCTGGGTCTCGCCGA
This sequence comes from uncultured Iamiaceae bacterium, assembly GCA_964494405.1. Taxonomy (GTDB): domain Bacteria; phylum Actinomycetota; class Acidimicrobiia; order Acidimicrobiales; family SKKL01; genus Actinomarinicola. The sequence goes on along the minus strand of CAZBTQ010000013.1, from coordinate 10,197 downwards.
TGTCGGCGAGGAAGTCCCAGGCCTTCTCGAAGAAGTTGCCGTCGCCGCCTGGCACGCCGAACAGCTTCGGGAGCTGCCCGACGATGATCGTCAACGCCATGCCGATGATGAACCCCTTGAGGACCGGCTCGGAGATGAACGAGGCGAGGAACCCCAGCCGCGCCAGGCCGGCGAGCAGCGCGATGACTCCGGTGACGAGGGCGAGGCCGACGGTGAGCGCCGTGTAGTCGGTGCCGCTCTCGGCGGCGATGCCGGCCACCGCGGCTGCCGACAGTGCAGCGGTGGCCGCCATCGGGCCGACCACGAGGTGCCGCGAGCTACCGAGCGCGGCGTAGAGGACGAGCGCCGGCACCGCGGCGTAGAGGCCGACGACCGGCGAGACCCCGGCGATGGTCGCGTAGGCCAGCGCTTCGGGGACCATGACCGCCCACACCGTGAGCCCCGCGACGGCGTCAGAGGAGAGCCACGTCCGTTGGTACCCAGCGAGGGACTGGAACACCGGAAGCCGGGCTCCACTCACGAGTGGGTCCATCCAGCGCGTCGCATCAAGACCGGACCTTAGCGACGGGGTTCGGTCGCACGACGTTGACGAAGGCGTCGACGACCGTTGGCACCCGCCGGCGGGCCTGGTTGACGGTGAGCTCCCGCGGTTCACACCCCGTGCCAGGTCGGCGAGGAGCACGGGCACGACGAGGCCCTCGCGGTCACCGAAGTGGTACGCGATGGCCGAGCGGTTGCGTTGACCGGCCGCCGCGTGGATCTCCCTGAGGTCGACTCCGTCGATGCCGTGGTTGGCCATGAGCCGCTCCGCGGCGGCGATGAGCTTCTCGCGTGTGCGGTCCCCCTGGGCACTGGCCACGGGTCCCCGTAGGGGGTCGTCGAACATGATGTTCGCTGTGGTCAGCTAGCTTGAGGCGTCCTATCAAGCCTGCCTATGAACGGAGCTGCCCGTGGCGACCGCGACCCTCACCCCATCGACCACGTCGTTGGACCTCTACGTCCCCGACGTCGTCGATGACATCACGCGCCGCGAGTTCGGCATCGGCGCGCTGGCGCTCGGTGCGGCCGTCCTGACCGGCTGTGCCGGCGACAGCACCGACGAGGGCGACGCGGCATCGTCGTCGCCCGACTTCGAGTTCGTCGGCGACGATGGTGTCACCGTCGCGCTCGACCGCGTCCCCACCCGCATCGCGGCGTGGATGTCGAACGCCGCCACGCTCGCCCAGTTCGGTGTCCAGGTGTCGGGGGTGTGGGGTCCTCCGGAGCTGGCCCGCGGCGTCGACCTCGGCGACGCCGCGTCCTTCGGCGACCAGTTCCTCGTCAACATCGAGGCGATGGCCGAGGCACAGCCCGAACTCGTGGTCGGCAACGTGTTCAACGGCGACTTCTCGCTGCCCCAGGAGGAGGAGTTCGATCACGTCACCGCGATCGCGCCCCTCCTGCGGCTGGAGGCCAACGGTCCGATCGTCGACATGATCGAGCAGCACGAGCGGCTCGCGATCGCGCTCGGTGTCGACGCGGATGCGCCGGAGCTGGTCGCGGCTCGCGATGAGTTCAACGCTGCGCGCGACGACCTGCGCGCTGCGATCGAGGCGAAGCCAGGGCTCAAGGTGCTCTCCCTCGCACTCATGGAGGACAGCGTCTTCGTCGGTTACCTGGACTACGCGCCGCTGATCGACCTGGCCGGCCTCGGCATGGACATCCACGACAACGTCGACAACGACGATGCGTGGGACAACGGCTTGAGCTGGGAGTACGTGCCAGAGCTCGAGGCCGATCTGATCATCTGGGACGACCGCCCCCGGTTCCTCAGCCCTGATGCGCTCGCCGACCACCCGATCTGGAAGCGCCTCCCTGCAGTCGAGGCGGGCCAGCTCGTCGGGTACGCCTTCGACGCACCGCTCAGCTATCAGTTCATGGCCCAGCAGTACCGCGAGATCGAGGCTGTGGTGAGCGTGGCGCGCACCGACCTCGTCGGCTGACCCTCCGCAGGCGCCCGTGCGGACCGATCCGATCAGGAACCGGTCGCGGCTGGCTCTTGCGTGATCACGCCAGCGGTGCGGACGCCGCTCCAGCGCTGCACATCGCCGTCGAGGTCGAGGTGGTCGATGGGCGCCGAGCTCTCGTAGGGACCCCACTCGTCGACGGGGAGCATCCACATGATCTCGAACTCGTTGCCGTCGGGGTCTGCGCCGTAGACGCTCTTGGTGGCGCCATGGCTCGACTCGCCGGTGTAGGCACCCGCGTCGATCAACGTCTGGCGGGCTGCCGCGAGCTCGTCGATGGTGTCGAGCTGCCAGGCCAGGTGGTACAGGCCGATGGCCCCCCGCCGCTTCGGGCCGGCATCGGAGCCGACGCCGAAGAGGCCGAGGTCGTGGTGGTTGCCCGAGCGGGGGAGCCGTAGGAACGCGGCGCTGAACCGAGCCTCTCGGACGATGACGTCCATGCCGAAGACGTCGGTGTAGAAGCGCACCGAGCGGTCGAGGTCGGCGACGAACAGCACCGCGTGGTTGAGGCGGACAGGCGAGATTCCCATGGCTGCTCCCTTCTCGGGTGATGCGCTGGATCCGGTGGTCGGAAGGGGTCAGCTCTGGTCGGAGCGGATGGCCGAGACCTCGAACTCGAGGGTGACCTTCTCGCTGACGAGCACGCCACCCGCTTCGAGCGCGGCGTTCCAGGTGATGCCCCAGTCCTTGCGGTTGACCGTGGTCGAGCCCTCGAGGCCGATGCGGGTGTTGCCGAACGGGTCGACGGCGGTGCCCTCGTAGGACAGGTCGACCGACACCGACTTGGTGACGCCCTTGACCGTGAGGTCGCCGGTCACCCGGTAGGTCTCGCCGTCGAGCTGCTCGACCGACGTCGAGGCGAACGTGATCTCGGGGTACGCCTCCATGTCGAAGAAGTCGTTGCTGCGGAGGTGTCCGTCGCGGTCGGCGTTGCGCGTGTCGATGCTGGCCGCCTGGATGGTCAGCGAGAGGTGCGACGCAGCGGGGTTCTCGGTGTCGAAGTAGCCGGAGCCCTCGAACTCGTTGAACGAGCCGCGCACCTTGGTGACCATGGCGTGGCGGGAGACGAAACCGATGCGGCTGTGGGTGGGGTCGATCGCGTAGCTGCCGGTGAGGGTGGCGGGGACGGTGGTGTTGCTCATGGTGGGGGCTCCTCAGAACTTTGGTGGACACATCATCTAACATCGTTGACACGTCACCTATTCCCGGTACGCTCGGATCATGACGAAGGTCCGCTGGCTCGACGAGCGTGAGGCGCGTGCGTGGCGTGCGCTGCAGTTCATGCAGATGCAGCTCGAGCACGAGCTGGCCGCCCAACTCGCGGCGGACTCGGACCTGTCGTACCCCGACTACGTGGTGCTCGTCGCGCTGACCGAGAGCCCCGACGGCCGACTCCGCCTCTTCGAGCTGGCGGACGCGCTGGGCTGGGAGAAGAGCCGGGTCTCGCACCAGATCGGCCGCATGGCGCGACGGGGCCTCGTCGGCAAGGAGCGGTGCGAGGACGATCGTCGCGGCGCGTTCGTGGTCGTCACCGCGCAGGGCCGGCGTGAGATCGAGGCCGCGGCACCCGGGCACGTCGCCGAGGTGCGGCGCCTGTTCGTCGACCGCCTCACCCCGGCGCAGCTCGACACGATCGCCGACGCTGCCGAAGCGGTGCTCGACGGCCTCGCCGACACCGGGGACGGTCCGCTCGTCTGATCCCGCCGTCACCCTGAACGTAACGCGGGGTGGGGGCCTTGTTGCAAGTGCGGATGTGTGCTGACAATGCCCATCCGAGCCGGCCCGCATGTGGCTGGAGAGCTGGGGGAGGCGAGTGCATGGCCGATCGTGACGTCGTCGACCTGGCCGAGCTGGACCGGGCGCAGATCGCGCTGGCAGGCGGCAAGGGAGCGAACCTCGGCGAGCTGACGCGGATCGACGGCGTCCGCGTGCCGTCTGGCTTCTGCGTGACGACCGATGCCTTCCGCCGGATCGTCGCGGGCACAGCGCGCGTCGACGAGCTGGTCGACCGGCTGTCGCTGGTGGCGAGCGACGATCAGGACCACCTCCGCACTCTCAGCTCGGACATCCGCGGCGCCATCGAAGCCCTCCCGATTCCAGACGACCTGGCGACAGCGATCTCCGACGCCCTCGGACGCCATGGCGAGCACGCCGCCTACGCGGTGCGGTCGAGCGCGACCGCCGAGGACCTCCCGACCGCGTCCTTCGCGGGCCAGCACGACAGCTACCTCGATGTCGTCGGGCCCGACGCGATCGTCGACGACATCCGCCGGTGTTGGGCGTCGCTGTTCACCGAGCGGGCGGTCGCCTACCGCCTGCGCAACGGCATCGACCACCGGACGGTGGCGATGGCGGTCGTGGTGCAGCGGATGGTCGAAGCGCGGGCAGCCGGGGTTCTGTTCACCGCTGACCCCGTCTCCGGCAACCGCACGGTCACCACGGTGGAGGCCGTGGCTGGTCTCGGCGAGGCGTTGGTGTCCGGCCAGTCGACCCCCGACCGCTACGAGGTCCGCGGCGACACGGTGGTCGCCCGGACGGTCGCGTCAGATCAGCCGGTCCTGACCGACAGCCAGGTGCTGGAGCTAGTAGAGCTCGGCCGGCGGATCGAGGTGCACTTCGACAGCCCCCAGGACATCGAGTGGTGCCTCGACGACGAAGGGTTCCACGTCGTCCAGAGCCGCCCCATCACCACGCTGTTCCCCATCCCGGACATCGACGACGACACCAACCACGTCTACGTCTCGGTCGGTCACCAGCAGATGATGACCGACCCCATGACACCGCTCGGCCTGTCGGTCTGGAAGCTCACCTCGCCCGCCCCGATGCGCGACGCCGGCGGCCGGCTGTTCGTCGACGTCACCGCCCAGCTGGCGGCACCCGCGAGCCGCGCCGCGGTCCTCGACGCCTTGGGCAGGTCGGACCCGTTGATCCGCGACGCCCTCGAGACGGTCATCGACCGTGGCTTCGTCCCGTCGCATCCCGACGCCACGCCCCCGGCGCCGGCTCCGGGCGGTGCGACCGATCTGATCGACGCCGACCCCGCCCTCGTCACCGAGCTGATCGGCCAGACCGAGGCGATGGTCGCCGAGGTCGCTCGCGAGATCGAGTCCAAGCACGGCTCGGAGCTGTTCGACGTCATCCGCGCCGACCTCCAAGAGCGTCGGGCGCTGCTGTTCGACCCGCGGAACCTCCAGGTGATCATGACGGCGATCGAGGCGACCTGGTGGCTCAACGAGCAGATGGAGGCGTGGCTGGGGGAGAGGAACGCGGCCGACACGCTGGCCCAGTCGGTCCCCCACAACATCACGTCGGAGATGGGGCTGGCGCTCCTCGACGTCGCCGACGTGATCCGTCCGCATCCCGGGGTGGTGGCCTTCCTGCGCACGGTCGACGACGGCGACGACCGCTTCCTCGACGAACTGACGGCGCTCGACGGCGGAGACGCTGCACGCGCCGCGATCGTCGACTACCTCGGCCGTTACGGCATGCGCTGCATCGGCGAGATCGACATCACCAGACCTCGCTGGAGCGAACGGCCGTCTGCCCTCGTGCCGATGCTCCTCTCCAACATCGACAACTTCGCGGCGGGCGAAGCCGAGCGCCGCTTCGAGCGGGGCCGCCAGGAAGCGCTGGCAAAGGAGCAGGACCTCCTGGAGCGCCTGCGGGCGTTGCCGGACGGCGCGCGGAAGGCCGACCAGACGAAGCGCATGATCGATCGACTCCGCACGTTCATCGGGTACCGCGAGCACCCGAAGTACGGGATGATCAGCCGCTACTTCCTCTACAAGCAGGCGATGTTGGCCGAGGCCGAACGCTTGGTGCAGAACGGTGTGCTCCGGGCGGTCGACGACATCTACTTCCTCACCTTCGACGAGCTCCAGGAGGTCGTGCGCACCAACGAGGTCGACGACGCGCTGGTCGGCCGGCGTCGCGAGGCGTTCAGATCGTACGGCTCGCTCACGCCGCCACGGGTGCTCACTTCCGACGGCGAGGCGCTCAACGGGGCGTACCGGCGCAACGACGTGCCGGCCGGCGCGCTGGTCGGCCTGGCGGTCTCGGCGGGGACCGTCGAAGGTCGCGCCCGGGTCATCGTCGACGTGGGGGAGGCCGATCTCGAACCGGGCGACATCCTGGTCACCAGGTTCACCGACCCGAGCTGGTCACCGCTGTTCGTCGCCGCCGCCGGGTTGGTCACCGAGGTCGGCGGCGTGATGACCCACGGCGCCGTGATCGCACGGGAGTACGGCCTGCCGGCGGTGGTCGGCGTCGAGTGCGCGACCACCGTCATCACCGACGGCCAGCGCATCCGCGTGCACGGGGCCGACGGCTATGTGGAGATCCTGCCGTCGACGTGACCTCGTGTCACTCGGTCGCGCCGCCGACGTAGCTCCCGAAGCTCCAGGCGTTGCCCTCGGGGTCCCGGACGGCGAAGCCCATGCCGCCCGGGTCGTAGTGGGGCTCCTCGGGTGGCCGGATCACCTCGACGCCTGCGGCCTGGCACCGCTCCCAGACCGCGAGGGGGTCCCGGGTGATCACGTAGAGGCCGCTGTTGCGGCCTGGCTCGGTGAGGAACGGGTTGTCGGAGTCGGCCTCGGCGATCTGGACGATGCCGCCTTCGGGCCAGCGGTACTCGCTGTGCACGATCCGGCCCTGGTCGTCGCGCACCAGGACCAGTTCCTCGAAGCCGAGCACGTCAGTGACGAAGCGGATGCCGACGTCGGGGTCGTCGTAGGACACGACGGACCAGATGCCGTCGACGTAGCGCTCGCCGCTCCGCGGTCCGGTCGAGATCTCGAATCCTCGCTGGGTGGAGCCAGCGTCGGGATCAGGGGCGACGTTCGGGGTCATGGGGGTCCTCCCGGGGAGGTCGATGGTCGGGATGGTGGAGAGGGGGTCGAGGTCGAGCGCCTCGACGAGCTGCGCGCGCAGCCTGCGAACGAAGCTCGACCTGGGGGTCTGACGCTCGTCGGGTATCGCCAGCTGCTCGAAGGGATCGGTCATGGCGTCGCCCCTTCCTCGTAGCGCGCTCGGAACGCGGCCTTGGCCCGGACCAAGAGCACCTCGGTGGCGCCTTCGGTGCGGCCGAGGCATGCGGCGACGTCGCGGACGGGCAGGCCGTCGAGGTAGCGCAACGTCAGGACGCTGCGATGGTGCGCGCCGAGCTCGGCCAGCGTGGCGTGGGCGATGAGCTGGTCGAGGTGCACGTCCCATTCGTCGACGTGATCGACCGTCGGCAGATCGACGTCGCGCTCGCGGCCGGTGCGCCGCCAGTGGTCCATGAGCTTGTGTCGAGCGACCCCGATGAGCCACGCCACCGTCAGCCGCGGGACGGTGCCGCGCCGGACCGCGTCGACCGCGGCCAGGAACGTCTCGGACGCCAGGTCCTCAGCCACTGCAGCGGATCCGCACCGAGCCACGAGGTACCCGAAGACGTCGGGCAGGGCCGTGTCGTACAGATCGATCAGCTCACGGCGCTGGTCATCGGACGCGGTCGGCGGTGTCACCACCCCTCCATCGCTCGGGAACGCCGAAGTCCTACACGCTTCGTGTAGGCGACGTCCGGAGGACGACGCGAATCGAGTGCGTCAACGTCTCACCGGCTCGCTGACACACTGGGTTCGATGTCGACCCCCACGCGCCTGCGCCGGCCGCCTCCCGACTTCCGACGAGCGTGGGTCGTCGACGTGGTGGCGCGGACGCCACGGCTGGTGTCGGTCGCGCTGGAGGGGCCTGAGCTCGTGGGCTTCACCTCCGACGAGCCGGCGGCGAGCGTCCGGCTGCTCCTTCCTCGTGGGGGTCCAGCGACGCCGCTCGAGGTGCCGGAGTGGGACGGGAACGAGTTCCTGTTCGCCGACGGCGCTCGACCGCCGATCCGCACGCTGACGCCCCTGCGGGTCGATCCCGTCATCGGCCGGTTGGAGGTCGAGGTCGTGCTGCACGGGCATGGTGCGCTGGCGCGGTGGGCTGCGGCAGCGCCTGTCGGCGATGAGGTCGCGGTCTCAGGACCTGGCCGGGGGTACGTGCCCTCACCTGACGCGGGACGCTTCCTCGTGGTGGGCGACGAGTCGGCGCTCCCCGCGATCGGCCAGCTCCTCGCCTCCCTGCCCAGCGGGGCGCAGGTCGACGTGGTCGTCGAGATCGCCCACCCCGATGGCCGTGTCGAGCTTCCCGTGCGCGGCGGGTCGACGGTCCGCTGGGTCGAGCTGGCCGCTTCCGACGCTCCCGGCACGGCCATGACCGCGGCCGTCGCCGGCCTGGCACTGCCTGACGACCTCCACGTCTGGGCGGCGGGGGAGGCGGCGGGGGTGCAGGCACTGCGACGCGTCCTCTTCGAGGAGCTCGGGCTGACCCGGAGCCGAGCGGTCGTCCGCGGCTACTGGAAGCACGGCCGAGACGGCGCCGGCACCACCTGACCGGGTGGAGGGTCGTCAGGTGAGCGTGTCGACGGCGTCGTGCACCGTCCGCCTGAGGAAGTCGGCCAGGTCGGGTGGGACCCGGTCCGGATCGGCGCTGCTGGTCTCGTCGAACCCGCCCGAGTGGAGCGTGAGGACCTGCGCCCACCCGTGCACGGCGTGGAGCGCCTTCCACGCCAACATCCGATCCGGGTCGAGCGACGCGGCTGACCGGTACGCCCGGTCGTAGCGGCGCGACATCCACGGGCCGGCCCGGCGGAGGACCGCCTTCTCGATCGTGCCGGTCGCTGCCAACGAGACGACGTGGAAGATGAGCAGCGTGCGCGAGACGTCCGCCTCACGGGGACCGAGCCCGGCGTCGGTCCAGTCGAGGACGGAGAAGCTCGTGCCGTCGGTCATCACGTTCAGGGGGTGGAAGTCGCCGTGGCAGACGACCGCGTCACCGCTGACGGCCACCGGCGCCAGCGCGGCGACGGCAGCGAGCGCATCGGCGAGTTCGCCCGGACCGTCGGCGTCGACGACCCGTCGGGGCAGGCCCAACCGCTTGTCGACCAGCGCCATCGGCTCGGTCGAGGTCGGCCACCCGTCGAGCGGCAGGTCGTGGAGCCGCCGTTGCAGGTCGGCCATCGAGTCGAGCAGCGCGCCCGCTCGCCACGGTGCGGACTTGATCGCATCGAGGACGGTCCCGCCCGGCACGCGCTGCATGACCTGGGTGGGGAGCCCGAAGCCCCCCTCGGGCTCCAGCACGGCGAGCACGGCAGGCACGGCGAACCCACGCTCGTCGCACCACCCCTGGACGGCGGCCTCGGCGTGCGCCTGGTCCATCCGCCCGACGTCGGGCAGCATCCGCACGACGAGGGGTGCACGCCAGTCGTCAGGCAGCGATGCGCCGGCGAGGGTGACCCCGACGATGTAGGAGTCGAGCCCGGCGCCGATGTTCGCCGCGGGTTCGGCGATGGTCACCTCGCCACCGAACCGCTCGGTCGCGACCGCGACCACCGCAGCCCCGACGGCATCAGGGTCCCTCGGATCGATGGCCATCGTGGTCGGCAAGGTAGCGGTTCGGCGCGGTCTCAGGGTGCGTGGGGCAATGGGCACATTTTTCTGCTAAACGGTAGAGAAATCCAAGGAGAGACCCCGAGTGGGCGAAGGAGGCACCGTTGACGACGATCCAGGGACCGCAACGTCTCGGACCGCTGACGCGGCTGGTCGGCGAGTGGGAGGGCGACGTGGGAGTCGACCTCTCGTACCACAACGACGACGACGTCACGGGCGAGACCGGCTACTTCGAGAAGGCCTGGTTCAAGCCGATCCCGCGGCAGGAGAACGGCCAGCAGAAGCTGGAGGGCCTCAGCTACGGGATGACCGCGTGGCGTCACGGGGAGGAGGCGATGATCCCGTTCCACGACGAGGTGGGCTTCCTGCTGTGGGACAAGGCCAACGGCCAGGTCATGCGCAACGTCGTGTTCGGGCGCGGCATCGCCATCCTCGCCGGTAGCGACGCCGAGGTCGGCGACACCGTCCTGCACTTCGACGCCAGCCCGGGAGACCCCTGCTACGGGATCCTCCAGAACCACTACCTGCTGGGACGCGCCGAGCTGAAGGACTTCACGAGCACCTTCACGTTCAACGACGACGGCACCATCAGCTACACGTCCGACCTGCTGCTCAAGCTCGCCGCCACAGGAGGGGAGATGCACCACACCGACACCAACACGTTGGCGCTGGTCACGCGCTACCACCCCAGCGTGGAGCACTCGTAGAGGTCCAGCCTGTCG
>CAZBTQ010000012.1:0-32781 GCA_964494405.1 uncultured Iamiaceae bacterium | reverse complement strand
GGGAGCGTAACGAAACGCAACGATTGTGTACACCGACCGGGTAATAGTCTGTGAAAGACACATTCGCTTGAACTGCTGAGCGGCTGAACTCGTCGGTCGGGATTTGAACGACGCACGTACCGCGCAGGGTCAGCGCGTCTGGCGAGCCAGCCAATCGATGATGTCGGCACGGCTCTGGGCGACGATCGAGCTGCCCGTCACCATCTGATAGCCGTGGCAGGCGCCGGGGTAGACGTGGAGCTCACACGGCACGCCCGCTCGGTTGAGGCGCAGCGCGAAGTCGACGTCCTCGTCGAGGAATCCGTCGACGCTACCGACCGAGATGAACGCAGGCGGGAGACCGGTGAGGTCGTCGGCGCGTGCGGGAGCTGCGGTGTACGGAACCTCGCTGCTGCCGTAGAGCTCGCCGAGATAGGAGCGCCACCCGAACTCGTTGGACTCGCGACTCCAGACCGGCAGGCCGCCGAGCCGGCTCGAGTACGTCTCTTGGCGGTCATCGATCATGGGGCAGTCGAGAAGCTGGAAGGCGATCGGGATTTCACCACGATCACGCGCGAGCAATGCCAACGCGGCGGCGAGGCCACCGCCGGCACTGACACCGGTCACGCCGATTCGATCTCGATCGATGCCGAGTTCTTCGGCGTGGTCGTAGGTCCACTTCAAACCGAGGTAGCAGTCTTCGGCCGGACCGGGATACGGCGTCGTCGGAGCGAGCCGGTACTCGATCGAAACACCGACGATGTCGAGGGTGGCGCACCGGTCGTCGAACATGGCGTCGTCCATGTCATAGCTGCCGATCATGTACCCGCCCCCGTGCATGGAGTACAGGCCAGGACGCAAACCTTCGGCATCTGTGCGACGATGAACGCGAAGCGCTACGTCCGGATCACCTGGGACGAGATGGTCGGTGCGCTCGACCGCGTCGGATAGTTCCGTCGCCGCGAAGATCGAGGATCCCATCGATTGGATCATCTCGACGACCTCCAGGGTCATCTCCGGTACCGCAAACCCCTCCACTCCCTTTGCGATCGACGGGTCGAGCAGGTCTTGGGGAGCTGGCGGCACCGACGGAAGGATAGGCAATCTCGCGCCAGCGGCGCTTCTGCGATTTGCTGTGTATTCGTCGCTGGTCGGCATGGGACGTTCAGTCGGACTGGACAACGGTGATCACCCGAGGTGCTGCTGGAGGAATGTGAGGAAGACGTCCCAGTCCTCGGCGGCTGTCCCATGGCCGCCGTCGTGCATGTAGTAGCCGATGCCACCGAGGATCGGCTCTTCCACGGGCCACGCGTCCTCCTCGGTACCAAGGCCCTCGGACCCGAGTAGCTCGAACACGGGTCCTGCAGCGACCGCTGCGAGGTATTCGCCTTTCGGATCTGCGGCATGGTCGTAGCGCCCTGTTTGGAGCAGGACCGGTCGCGGCGCGATGAGCGAAAGCAGCATGTTGGAATCGACAGGAAGTGAATCGATGTCGTGGAGGTACGACTGAAGGTTCGGCGCGAACCATCGGGCCGGCAATGTGTCGAGTGCGTCACCGAAGTCTCGTCGCAGGAGTGCGCCTCCGAATTTTCCGGAGCAGCAGGAGATCACGGCAGCGAAGCGGTCGTCGCGAGCGCCTGCCCAGAGAACTGCTCGACCGAGTCGGGATGCTCCGTAGATCGCAACGCGATCGGCGTCGACCGAGGCGTCCGTCTCGAGGTAGTCCTGGGCGCGGCTCAATCCCCATCCCCATGCAGCGATCGCTCCCCACGAATCGCCGGCACGATCCGCCTCGGCCGCTGCGTCGAAGTACGCACGAACGCTCTCGGGGTAGCCGTCGTCGGTGTCGGGGTCGAGCTGGAGATAGTTGATCGCGGCGACTCCGAATCCTGCGTCGAGATACGCCGCGGTCGGCAAGGCGCCAGCCATGTCCGTGACGGCTGCGGGCAGCGACGGGTCTGCCACCGGCGGCGCAAGTGAAGGATCGCCCAGCACTGTCATCGGCTCGTCGAAGCCCAGAACCAGCAGCATCGGTACCGGCCCGTCAGCGTTGGCCGGGACGTACGACACGAGGTCGATGGCTGGCCCCTCGGTTCCCTCGGTGAGATGGATCGTGACTCGCTGACGCAGGGCTGTTCCGTCAAAGGCGGGGGTCGACGTCTCCACGATCTCGAAGTGTTCGCCCTCCGGGCGGTCGGGCGAGCGGCCGTAGACGAGGTCCTCGTAGTCGGCCAGGATTTCGGGCCGACGCTCGCTCCACCACGTATCGGCGCTCTCTACGGCGTCGCCGTTCGCGAGCACCAAGGGGTCGGGCAGCTCGTAGGGTCCGACCATCGCCTCGTCAAAGTTCACGTCTGCGTAGAGCGGACCACCGCCGTTCTCCGGCGACAGCGGCGTGAGTTCGGCGAGTTCGGCATCGATCTGAGCGAGCACCTCGTCAGTGAGGATCGTGTAGGCGTATCCCTGGATCCCCTTGAGCGTCGTGCCGGAAACCAGATCGACCATCGGCCCGGTGGCGAAGCTCGGGACATGTGCCACAAGAATGGCCGCGGAGGCAGGGTCCGCGAGCAGGGTCCCGATTGGTGTGTTGGCAGTGGTGTAGCGCGGTACCGCTGGGATGGTGGTGCTAGTAGTCGTCGTCGCCGGCAGGATCGTGGTCGATGTCGTGCTCGCAGGCGGCGGCACGTTCGTGGTCGTAGCCAGAGTCGGCTGCAGCGAAACGGTGGTGGCTGTGCCATCGGAGCCTTCGCCGGAACACGCTGCCGCGACCAGCGACACGGTGGCCGCGACGATGGCGATCGCCCTGGTCCCACGCGGACGATGCGCTGTGAGCGCTCCCATCCGATGGCGTTCCATACGTCGTCGCTGGTACTTCACGGGTCCCCCTGTCGCCGGATGCACGATGTGCAAAATCTCACCTTAGTGGAACGGTCGTTCAGTTTTGAGATTTGGCGCCGTTGCGGTGTTTCAGCGTGTGCTCGTTCAGGCCACCGGCGATGTAGAACCGACTCGCCGCTGGGCAGCGGCGAGCAGGGAGTTCGGCTTACTTGGGAATGCGGTTGAGCGCTGTGTTGAGACCTGCGACGTCTTCTGGTGAGATCACCGGGCCCGCATAGCCGAGCAGCGTCTTGACGGTCATCCGATCGACCATCTCCTGCACCGACTCGGGTAGCTCGACGTTCTGTGCGACGTCACCGCGGCCGGCGGCGGCCTGCTGCATCAGTGCCTCCACCAGCGGTTTGGCCTCCGCCGAGCTCTTGAGGTCGGCCATCGTGTCGTGGATCGAGTAGTACCCCTCCGGGCTCGGCAGGTCGACAGTGTCGAACCAGTTCGCGACCACCGTCGCGGCGACCGAGTAATCCGGGTTGGGCTCGTCGACGCGCCGTACAGCGATCGTGTCCGACAGCGTCCCGCTGCGCGCGGTCACCTCGTGTTCACCGTTCAGTGGAACCTGGAAGCGGAAGGTTCGCGGCCCCGACTCGGTTCCGACCAGATTGCCATCGACCCAGAGTGACACCTCTGCCTGATTGGAGTACACCGTCACCTCGGTGGTCGCCTCCGGTCTGTCGACGTAACGCCGCCCGGCGATATGGACGAATGGATCGGCCGACCATGCCGCCTTGTAGGTGTAGAAGGCGTCCTTCTTCACTGTCCGGTCGAAGTTCACGAGCCCCTTCTGGTTCCGCCCGGGCACGCCGCCTTCGTCGCGACCGTCAGCGGCGAAGTCGGCGAGGTTCCACACATGCGTCGCCCACAGCCAGGGCCGGACGTCGATCATCTCGATCATGTGCTCGTGGTACCGCGCTTGGAACTGTTCGGAGTAGTCACCGCGCACCGGAGCACCGGTCTGGACCTGGTAGTTGGCGTCGGCGCCGTACTCCGACAAGCCGATCGCCACACCCGGATGCTGTGCTCGGAAGTCATCGAGCCAGGTGTCGTTGTCGGCCACGTCTCCGACGTACCAGCCGAAGTACAGGTTGTACGACAACACATCGGGCACGGTCACGAGGGGGTGGTCGGTTTCGAGCAGGAACAGGTGGGCCATGGCCGTCAGCCGTGTCGGGTCGAGTCGGTGGGCCAACGCGTCCAGTTCCAGGTGTGCCTCGAGGACGGCCGGTGGGTTGCCGGTGACGGTGATCTCGTTGGACAGGCTCCAGCAGACGATGCTCGCATGATGCCGGTTCTGCACGATGAGCTCGGTCAGCTGGCTGGTGGCGTTGGGCGTTCCGGCGGGGAGGAACTCGGTGATCTGCGGGATCTCAGCCCACACGACGATGCCCGCGGCATCGCACAGGTCGTAGAAGTGCTGGTCGTGTTGGTAATGGGCGAGACGGACGGTGGTCGCACCGATCTCCTGGATCAGCGCGAGGTCGGTCTGCATCATGTCGGTGGTGATCGCGTTGCCGACACCATCCCAGTCCTGGTGGCGGGACACTCCACGCAACGGGTACGGCTCGCCGTTGAGCAGGAATCCGAGGTCGGGGTCGACGGCGAACTCGCGGCAACCGAACCGAAGGGCCACTTCGTCGACGACGTCATGGCCGACCAGCAGGCTCGCGGTCGCGCCGTAGAGGTACGGATCGCGCACGCCGTGCCACCGTCGGACGTCGTCGATCACGATCTCGGCCTTGGCCGTCCCGTCGACGACGGTCGCGCTCTGCGTTCCCACACCATCGATCGCGAAGCGCACCGAGTCGCCGCCGGTGACCGCCGCCTCGAACGTCACGGTCGCGCGTGAGCTGTCGAGCATCGGTGTTACGACGAGACCGGGGCCGCCGTGGTCGTCGAGCGCGAAGTGCGACCGCGGCACTGTGATCAGCGTGACGTCGCGGTAGATCCCGCCGTAGAACGTGAAGTCCGCTCGCTGCGGGTAGATCGTCGAGTTCGGTGAGTTGTCGACCACGACGGCGATGATGTGGTCGTTCAGCTCGGGGTTGTCGTTCAGCACGGGTGTCAGCTCGCACCGGAACGTCGAGTAGCCGCCATCGTGACGGAGGAGATGTGTGCCGTTCAGGTACACGTCGGCCGACGAGTTGGCGCCGCGGAACTCCAACCACACCTCGTCGTCGCCGGCATCGATGGTAAACCGCTTGATGTAGGTGGAGGCACCGCGCCGGTAGTCGTTGCCACCGTCCTGACCGTCGAGGGCGTTCCAGGTGTGCGGCAACGTCACCGGTTCACCCGACGTCGCGGTGAGATCCGCATCGCCGATGACGGCGTCGGGGACGAAGACCCACGCTTCGTTGAAGGGTTCCACACGCCGTTCGACGGCGCCGATGTCACTGGTCATCACGCTCCCTCTCGCTTCGATGTCGTCAGTCCTCGAGCACGGCGTCGAGGATCGTTTGCATGTCCAGGACCTCGGCCTCGCGTGTCTGTCCGCCGGCCGCGACGAACCGGTTCATTCGCTCCCGGTGTGCTCCTGTCGAGAGCAGCTTCGCGACAGCGTCGCTCTCGGCGACGAGGCGCTCTTCGGCCGGAGTGTCGACCACTCGTTTCACGGCAGCGACAGCGTCCGCCGGCATCGCCGCGATTCGGCGGGCGACGGCATGGCCGGTGTGCTCGAGGTCGGTCGATGGGACCAAGCGGTCGAGCCAGCCGATGGCGAGCAGTTCGTCGGCGGCTACGTCGCGACCGGTCAGCAGGATGTCGAGCGCTCGTCCTCGACCGACTGTTCGCGACCAATGGACCGTGCCGCCGGCGCCGGCGAGAATGCCGAGGGCGACCTCGGGCTGACCGACGCGGCTGCGCTCCGAACCGAAGCGGAGGTCGAGGCCGCAGAGCAGTTCGCACCCGCCCCCGCGGGCGATCCCGTCGAGTAGGCCGATCGTCACGAGGCGCCCGGCGCGCAGGCGGCTGAACGTCGCCGCGGCGATGTTCGGCTCGGTCGCCGGCACGTACGGCGGGGCAAGGTCGCGCAGCATGTACACATCCCCGTGCATCAGGAAGAAGTCCGGGTCCGCGCTCCGAAACACGACTACTCGGATCGACTCGTCCGCCTCGAGCCGGTCGAGGGTGTCGAGGAGAGCGACGAAGAGTGGGCCGTCGACGAGGTTTGTCGGGGGATGGTCGATCGTCACCGTGGCGACGGCGTTGTCGATCTCTACCTGCATCGCCATCGATCGCTACATCCTTCGGCTCAACGTTGCCCGTCGGCAATCCTAGTTTGAACGACTGTACAAGATTGTTCGCCGACCGATTTCAGGGCAGTTCGACGCCGGTGAGCCGTGCGAGTTCGGCGAGCAATGCATCCTGGAACACGGGATCGGTGACGCAATCGGCAGGACGCTGGATCTCCTGGTGATACCAGTACTGGCCGCTGGTCGTGGCCGTCGGGTCGTCACTCACGGCGAGCCAACACTGCGTCACGTGGCCGAGGGCCAAGTCGTCGGTAGCACCGGGACCGCCCATTCGGGTCGGAACCCATCCGGGGTCGACGGCGCTGCTGCAGACGTCGGGCCAGCGTCGTGCAATCGCCGCGGCGAACGCGGCGAGCAACAGCTTGCTGTCTCCGTATGCCTGCGCTGGGTGCCACGTCCGGGTGGTCCACTCGATGTCATCGAGGGACGTCGATCCGAGGGTGTGCATCATGCTGCTGAGGTAGATGAGGCGCTCGGGACGGTGCATCAGCGCCGTCAGCATGTACGGCGCCAGCGCGTTGACCGCGAGGACCCGTGCGTGACCGTCGACGGTCACCACGCGCTGGTCCTCCAGGTACACCCCTGCGTTGTGGATCACTGCGTCGAATTCCCCGAACGAATTGGCCTGCTCCGCAACACTTCGAACGTCATCGGCTTTCGCCAGATCGCCGATAGCGACTCCGGTGGCCCGATCGGCGAGATCACCGAACTCGACGACACGTTCGGCCGAGCGGGCGTGCAGGACGACCTGATGGCCGGTGTCCAGGAGTTGCTCAGCCGTTGCTCGGCCGAGGCCCGTCGTGGAACCGGTGACGAAGACGAATGACATTGGTGCCCTTCATGTGGGTGGGCTCATCTAGCGCAAAGATGAGGTCTGAAAGTTGAGCGGTCGTTCAGAACAATATCTTGAACGACCGTTCGAAATAGACTAGAACATCTCCGAGGGAACGTGAATCGAAGCTTCGTCATCATCGACACAGCGCGCGTTCTCGATGCACCAGGGGGAATTGTCATGTCGTCACCACGAAACCGTCGTCGGGTCGGCCACGTCACGGCGCTGATCGTCGTGGTCGGTCTCGCGCTCGCCGCGTGCTCGAACAGCAGCGACGACTCGTCCGCTGAGTCGAGCGCGGCAACCACCGCGACGACCGAGTCCGTCGAGCCGGAGTCGAGTGAAGCCGCGGGCGCGGACACCGTGCCGGTCGACACCCAGGCGACCACCGATACGGCCGAGCCGAGCGCAACCAGTGAGCCCGTCGCGGACGAGGGACCGGACCTTGGTGAGTTCGCCCCGATCTCGGGCGTGCCCGGCGTGACCGACGAAGCGATCCAGTTTGCGGTGCTCGGAACAGGGCCGAGCAACCCGGCGGGCTACTGCCTGCTGGAGTGCTATCTCGGGGGCGTGCAGGCGTACTTCGACTATCGCAACTCGCTCGGCGGAGTTCATGGCCGCCAACTCGAGATCTCTCACGAGGTTGATGACGAACTTGGCAACACCGAGGTGAAGCTGCTGGAACTGATCGGCAGCGACGATGTGTTCGGCGTCTTCTTCGCTCCGCTGCTCCCGGCAGGACACGACGACGCCAACGCTGCTCGCCTGCCGATCTACACCCTGGTCCAGGGCGGGCCCGAAGGAGCCGGGTTCGACAACGTGTACATCCCGGCGATCTTCTGCTCCGACTGCCTCCGCAAGTCGACGGTGCATCAGGCTGAAGTCCTCGGTGCGACGAAGGTTGCGACCCTCGGTCTCGGCGTCTCGCAGGCGTCGAAGGATTGTGTCGCCGGCACCGAAAAGGCCTTCGATCAATGGGGGCCCGACGTCGGCATCGAGTTCGTGTACGCCAACGACACACTGCCGTTCGGCCTCACGAACGGCCTCGGTCCGGAAGTGACGGCGATGAAGGAAGCGGGCGTCGACTACATCACGCTCTGTATCGACCAGAACGGCGCGCTGACGCTGGAACAGGAGTTGCAACGGCAAGGCATGGCCGACGTGCCGGTCCTGCTCCCGCAGGGGTACGCCGATGCCGAATTCGCCGAAGCCAACGCGGACCTGCTCGAGGGCGACGTGCTCAGCCTCTTCGTCCGCCCGTTCGAGGCGAACCAGGAGGGCACGCTCGTGCCGGAGATGATCGAATGGATGAACGCCGGCGGGTACAAGATGAACGACCAGGCGATCCAAGGCTGGGTCAACGCGGACATGGCCGTCACCGGCTTGCTCGCCGCAGGGCCGGAATTCGACCGTGAGCGCGTGATCCAAGCGACCAACGCCATTACCGCCTATGACGCGTCGGGAGTTCTTCCGACCATCGACTGGACCAAGCAGCACACGGCGTACACGGGCGAGACGATGCTCACCGACGGCCCTCCTACCGGCTGCACAGCATTGGTCAAGGTCGAAGGTGGCAAGTTCGTGTTGATCGGGAACCCGGATGCGCCCTACTACGAGTACGACAACACCACGATGGACTGGACCGAACCGACCGAGTCGGACTGCCGGGCCTCGTAGATGAGCGTGCGGTGGGGGATCGCCGGGCCGGGGGCGATGGCGGCCGGGTTCGCCAACGACCTTGCGCTGGTCGATGACGCCCACCTGGTTGCGGTCGGGTCGAGATCGGTCGATCGGGCGCGAGCATTCTCCGAGCGTTTCGACGTTCCGAACGCACACGGCAGCTATGAGGAGCTGGCTGCGGATCCGTTGGTCGACATCGTGTACGTCGCCACTCCGCAATCGAGCCACGAACGCGACACGCTCATGTTCCTGGAGTCGGGCAAACACGTGCTGTGCGAGAAGCCGTTCGCGTTGAACGCCGCTCAGGGACGTCGGATGGTCGACGCGGCACGCGGTCGCGGTCTGTTTCTGATGGAGGCAATGTGGGCGCGGTTCCTGCCGCCCTATCGCAAGCTCGTCGAGCTGCTCGACGATGGTGTGATCGGCGAACCCCGCCTCGTCGAGGCCGACTTCGGGTATGTGATGCCTCGAGATCCCGCCCATCGCTTGTGGGATCCGACTCGTGGCGGAGGAGGGCTCCTCGATCTCGGCGTGTACCCGGTTCAGCTGGCGTCGTTAGTTCTCGGTGCACCATCGCGCGTCGCGGCCGCCGGCTTCGTCGGGTCCCTGGGCGTTGATGAGCATGTCGCTGCCGTGTTGGGTCATCCGAATGGCGCGCTGGCGGTGGTCAAGGCGGCCATCGCCACCAGCCTGACCTGCACCGCCCGGATCACCGGCACGCCGGGCACGATCGAGCTGCCGGCGTTCATGCACTGCCCGGGTTCGTTGACCGTGGTGAGGCTGGGTCAGCGGGAGGTGATCGAGACGCCGTGGGCCGGCGGTGGTTGGCAGTTCCAGGTGGAAGAGGTTCACCGGTGCCTGGCCGCTGGTGAAGTCGAAAGTCCGACGATGCCCCTGTCGGAGTCATTGTCGATCCTCGACACGCTCGACGCGATCCGCGAGCAGATCGGCCTCCGCTTTCCCGGCGAGTAGCGCTCAGGCAACTCGTGTGTCAGAGGACGTGGTGGCGGTGTGTCGCGACGTCGCCGGCACGACCCAGCCACTTGGCGGTCGCGTCGGAGACGGGCGCTTCGAGGAACCCGACGATGCCGTCGAGCAGCGCGCTCACGAACAACTCGAACGGCGGTCGTTCGACGTCGCCGGCGACGGCGCGTTCGCGGTCAGCGGCGGCGTACAGCGACGTGCTCATCGCGGTGGCGATCCGGATGCGCCGCAACGGCACGTCGAGATGGGGCAGCAGACGTTCGAGATCGTGTCGAAAGTCCTCGATCGCCTGCTGTCCCTCGCTGGGCAGATCCGGGAGCGTCGCTCCACTTGTCCCCGATGCGCCGGCACTGACCCATCGCCGCTGCAGCTGTTCGACGAACGAGACGTAGTGGTTGTCGGTCGCCTCGGCGATGTGGAGCACCGGCAGGTAGTAGGCCTCGAACCGTGATCGCAGGTCGTCAGGATCGGAGCGCGCCGCAAGCATCTTGCGCTCGCTCGTCAACTGTGGGAGCCGGTACTGGAAGATTGCCGAGATGAGCCCCTCTTTCGACCCGAAGTGGTAATTCACCGCCGAATTGTTCGCGGTGCCGGCCGCTGCGGCGATCTGGCGCAGCGAGACGCCGTCGATGCCGTGGAGTGCGAAGAGCCGCTCGGCGACCTCGACGATTCGCCGCGCGCTGGCCGACGGCAGCGTGCTGACGGTGTTGGTCACTCCGTCGGCGGCTGCCACTGGCTCGCCACGTCGTGGAGCGGCTTCGCACGAGCGGTTCCTGCGTACACGCTGAAGTGCACGATCAGTTCTTCCATCTCGCTCGGCGACACATCGCCGGAACCTAGCGCGGAGGTGACGTGGGACCAGATCGGACCGAAGGCATCGCCGACGCCGACGCTCGGGATGGTGATGAGCCGTCGATCGCGCCGCGAGAGGCCAGGACGCAGCCAGAGGTGACCGAACACGAAGTTCAGGATGCCGGCATAGAAGTACGGCGAATCCGGTGGTGGCGACTGGATGAGGTTGATCTCCTCGAAGCAGGCCATCCCGGCCTCGAGACGTTCTGCCGGGTCGGCGACACCGAGGTCGTCGATGGTGCGGGCGGGGAACGCAGGAACCGGTTCGCCTCGCTCCTCGTGCAGCCGCTGCCACTGGGATCGAACCGATGCCTCGAGTTGCGACGCCCGCGGCCAGCCGCAGTAGACGGCGAAGTGGAGCGTGAACTCGTTCAACTGCTCGATGGTCAGGTCGCCGCTGGCGAGGGCCGCGTACACATGCGCGTCCATCGCCGGCACGTCGACAGCGGCGCTCATGCACACGATGGTGACGATGCGCCGGTCGCGCACGCTCAGGCCTGGCCGGCTCCAGACGCCGCCCGGTTGGAACTCGCGCGTCGCGATATCGAACGGGGTGCGCGTGTCCGGCGCCTCGGTCATCATCACGCTGGCGTACAGGTCCTCAGACATGGTGGTCCTCTCCGAGGGCCCGTGGGACCCCCATTCGTTCGAGTGCTGCATCGGCAGCATTGAGTAGCGGGGAATCGGTCAGGCCGGTGTGTGCAGCGAGGATGCCGACGTCCTTGGCGAGGAGCGTTCCGGCGCCCGCCGCCATCGAGTCGAGGTTGAAGCCGCTCCCGCCGACGATGTCGGCAGCGAAGCTACGCCCGCTGCCGGTTGCGAGGATCTGGGCGACGGATGCCTGATCGAGGCCGCGCTGGGCGGCGACGTCGAAGACCTCTGCGGCGAGCGCCAACTGGGCGGTGAAGAGCGTGTTGTTCAGGAGCTTTGCCTCCTGGCCGGCACCGAGCGGACCGAGGTGGAGTACGGGGTTGCCGAACGTCTCCAGGATCGGGCGGCACTCGTCGAGCGTCGCTTCCTCACCACCGACCATCACCAGCAGCTCTCGAGCGGCCGCCTTGTGTCCGCCCCCGCTGACCGGCGCATCGAGGATGCGCAGCAATGGGAAGTCGGCCTGGAGACGGATGCACGTGGAGGGTCGAACAGTGCTGTGGATCACCACGATCGAACCATCGGCCAGGGATGCCAGCGCACCCTCGCCGCCGCGCAGGAGGTCGTCGACGCCGGCGTCGTCGACGACGCAGATGCACAACACATCCGACGCCGCACCGACGTCGGCGGGCGACGCCGCGGAGATGGCGGATGTTGCTTCGTACGGTTCGAGTGTCTCGGGTCGGCGCGCCCACAGCGTGGTGGTGTACCCCGCGTCGATGATCTGCTGCGCCATGGGTCCGCCCTGGCTGCCGAGCCCTATGAACCCGACGCGGGTCACGGTGTCTGCTCCGCGATCATCTGCTGGATGTAGGCCTCGGGATCGGCGGCGCGCTGCTGCAGTTCGTCATGGATCTCGGGTGCGGTCACGACGAGGAACGTCCCTGCGGTGATCGCTTCGGCGACGAGTTCGCCCACGACTTCGGGGAACACGATCGGGTGCTGTGGCGCACGAGGCGACGTCGCCTCGCCGTACACGGTGATCTGCTCGAGGATGTTGGTGGCGACGCCGGAGGGGCACAGGCAGGTGACGCCGACACCCTTCGGCGCGAGATACACGGCGAGGGCTTCGGAGATGCCGACCACGGCGTGCTTCGTCGCGACGTACGGCAGCCGGTCGAACCCGTAGGCGAGCAGGCCCGACGCAGACGACGTGTTGACGACGTGGCCGCTGCCCTGGGCGATGAGGAGGGGAAGGAAGACCAGGTTGCTGCGGGCGACGCTGACCAGGTTGAGGTCGATGACCCGCTGCCACGCCTCGATCGGCAGGGCTTCTGGTGCGCCCATGGCGAGGACCCCGACGTTGTTGACGACGATGTCGACCCGGCCGAAGCGTTCGAGCGTGAGGTCGCGCAGCCGTTCGAGATCCGCCTGTTCGGCGACGTTCACGGGCGTACCGAACGCCTGACCTCCGGCCCCGATCACCATCGCCGCGGTCTCGTCGGCGCGTGCGGCGTCGAGGTCGCTGGCGGCGATGTGGGCGCCGCGGGCGGCGAGCGACAGTGCGGTCGCGCGGCCGATGCCGCTGCCCGCTCCGGTGATGACGGCGACGGCGCCGTCGAGGGTGAGTGGGATCGTCATGAGATCGCTACCGCTTTCGTTCGAGTGAATTCGAGGAGTCCTTCGAGGCCCCCTTCGCGGCCGAAACCGGAGATGCCGACCCCTCCGAACGGCAGCTCGCAGCCGACGACCGGCGAGGCGCCGTTGATGTACACACCGCCGGCTTCGAGGCGCGTGACCAACCGGTTGATTTGCTGTACGTCGTTCGTCCACACGTACGACGCGAGCCCGTAGTCGGTGCCGTTGGCGATCGCCAGTGCCTCGTCCTCGTCGTGGAAGCGCATCAGCGACAGGACGGGTCCGAACACTTCGACCTGTCCCAATTCGCTGTCCGGAGCGACGTCCCCGAACACGGTCGGCTCGATGTAGAAGCCGTCGGCCAGGTCACCGCCTGGTGCTTTGCCGCCGAGCAGGAGTTTGGCCGATCCGTCGGTCTGTGCTCGTTCGATCATGGCCAGGATGCGTTCCTGCGCGGCCCGGCTGACGACCGGGCCCATGGTGGTGGCGGGGTCGAACGGGTCCCCGAGGGTCAGACCGCCGCTGAACTCGACGACCTTTTCGGCCAGTTCGTCGTAGACGCTGTCGTGCACCACGAGGCGGGTGGCCAGCGCGCACCCTTGTCCGGCGAGGGTGCCATGGACCGATACGGCGGCGATGAATGCCACCGAGTCGAGGTCGGCGTCGGGGAACACGATGCTGGCCGACTTGCCGCCGAGTTCGAGCACCGCCGGCTTCAGGCTCTGTGCACAGTCCGCGAGTATGGCCCGCGCCGCCGTCGGCCCGCCGGTGAAGCTGACCTTCTGCACGAGTGGGTGCTGCACCAGCGCTCGGCCGGCCTCGGCGGTCCCGGGGAGCATGTTCACGACACCGTCGGGGATGCCGGCCTGCTTGACCAGGGTCATGAAGTGCTCGGTCGCGTACGGGGTGAGTTCCGACGGCTTGACGACGACCGTGTTGCCGGCGGCCAGCGCCGGGATCACCTTCATGCCGATCGACACGAGCGGTCCGTTCCACGTGATGATGATCCCGATCACGCCGTACGGCTCGGGGATCGTGTACGCCAGTTCGCGCCCGTGTGCGTGCGACGACGTGACGGTGCCTTCGATCTTGTCGGCCCATCCGGCGTAGTAGCGGGTGTAGTCGCACACCGAGGTGGCGGTGAAGTGGGCGATGCCGTAGGTCATGCCGTTGTCGAGGACCGACAGCCGGGCCAGCTCGTCGCGATGTTCCTCGAGCAGGTCACCGAGTCGGACGAGGGCATCGCGGCGCCGCCATGGCGTCCAGGTCCGCCATTCGGCGAATGCCTCGTGTGCGGC
This sequence comes from uncultured Iamiaceae bacterium, assembly GCA_964494405.1. GTDB lineage: Bacteria > Actinomycetota > Acidimicrobiia > Acidimicrobiales > SKKL01 > Actinomarinicola. The sequence continues at coordinate 18,787 of CAZBTQ010000012.1, read as the reverse complement.
GCGGACCGCATCGTCGACATCGCTCGGCCCTGCCAGCGGCACCGTTCCCTGCACTTCGCCGGTTGCCGGGAAGACGTGATCGAAGACGCCTCCTCCACCCGTCGCGCGCAGTTCGCTACCGATGTGCAGGTGCACCTCGGGAACCGATCGATCGACCGTCATGGTCGTTCCCCCTTCGATGGTGTGTCGGCCGGTATTCAGACGTCCGACTTCAGAATTATTACACTTGACTTCAGCGCATTTTCGTGGTCTTGTCAAGGGCATGTCAGCTCAAGAACTGTTCGACCTCACCGACAAGGTGGCGATCATCACCGGCGGCGCCGGCGGCATCGGGATCGTCTACGCCGAGGCGCTGTGCGAGGCGGGTGCCGCCGTCGTCATCGCCGACGTGAACGCACAGGCTGCCGACGACGCAGCCGCTTCCCTCGTCGCGAAGGGCTACAAGGCGGTCGGCACCGTCGTCGACGTGCGGTCAGCGGAGTCGACGGTGGCCATGGCCGACGCCGCGATCGCGGCGTTCGGTGGGATCGACATCCTCATCAACAACGCCGCGATCATGACCGACCTGCCTCCCTTCGGTCTGGCGAACATGCCGTTCGACGAGTGGAATCGGGTGATGGACGTGAACTTCCGCGGTCCGCTGCTGTGCACGCAAGCCGTCGTCCCCTCGATGGAAGCCCGCGGTGGCGGTCGCATCGTCAACGGGCTGTCTGCCGGCGGCTTCATGCCGGGCGGGATCTACGGCGTCAGCAAGTTCGCCCTCCACGGCCTGACGATCAACCTCGCTTCCGAACTCGGTTGGCGCAACATCAATGTCAACGCCATCGCACCGGGGCTGGTCGACAACGACAGTGGCTACGCCTCGCTGCCGAAGGACTCGCCGTTCCGCGACGCGATCGCTGCACAGATTCCCGGCAAGCCGTCCGGTCCGCCCACCGACCTGGTCGGAGCGTTGTTGCTCCTGTGCTCGGCTGCCGGCGACTGGATCACGGGCCAGACGATCCTGATCGACGGGGGTTGGATCACCCGGCTGTAGACGAGCCGGTACCCGGTCGCACGTGCCGGTCAGGTGGGTTGTCCGGCGAACTGTGCAGCCGACAGAGCGGAGTAGGCGCCGTTGCGTTCGGTCAACTCGTCGTGGTTGCCCTGTTCGACGATGCGCCCACCGTCCATCACCACGATGGTGTCGGCACCGCGGATCGTCGAGAGGCGATGGGCGATGACGAAGCTGGTGCGATTGACACGGAGCGCGTTCATCGCCTGCTGGATCAACATCTCGGTGCGGGTGTCGACCGACGAGGTCGCTTCGTCGAGGATGAGGATGGCCGGATCTGCGAGGAACGCGCGAGCGATGGTGATCAGTTGCTTCTGCCCGGCCGAGACGTTGTCGCCCTCGTCGTTGATCACCGTCTCGTAGCCGTCGGGGAGCGAATGGACCATCCGGTCGACGTAGGTGACACGTGCCGCATCCAACACGTCGTCGTCGGTGGCATCCGGATTGCCGTAGCGGATGTTGTCGAGGATCGTGCCCCCGAAGAGCCAGGTGTCCTGCAACACCATGCCGAACGAGCTGCGCAGCTCGCGTCTCGGCATCGACGCGATGTCGCGGCCGTCGAGCGTGATCCGCCCGGCGTCGAGTTCGTAGAAGCGCAGCAGCAGATTGACGAGCGTGGTCTTGCCCGCACCGGTTGGGCCGACGATGGCGACGGTCTCGCCAGGTTCGGCGGTCAGCGTGAGCCCTTCGATCAGCGGGGCGTTGGGATCGTACGAGAACGACACATCCTCGAACGCCACGCGACCTCGCACCGGCCCGGTCTCGTGCGGGCTCACAGGGTCGGGCGTGATCTCGTCCTGGTCCAGCAGCTCCACCACGCGTTCGAGCGATGCCAGGCCCGACTGGAACGTGGCGCTCGTCGAGGCGAGCTGCTGCAGCGGCTGACCGAACTGGCGCACGTACTGCAGCATCGCCTGGACGGCTCCGAGTGAGATCGTGCCGTTCGCGATGCCGAGACCACCGACGACGGCGGTCGTGACGAACTGCAGGTTGCCGACCAGACCCATGATCGGCTGCATCAGGCTCGAGGCGAATTGCGCCGAGCGACTCGATTCGTACAGCACGTCGTTCTCTTGTTGGAAGCGTTCGAGCACTTCGTCCCGGCGCCCGAAGGTCGTCACGATCGCGTGAGCGGTGAACACCTCCTCCGCCTGTCCGTTGAGGTCGCCGGTCGAGCGCCACTGGGTGAAGAACTTGGGACGGGCGTGCCCCGCGATCTTCTTGGTCAAGAACATCGAGGCCGGCACGGTGACGAACGCGATCAGCGTGAGCAACGGCGAGATCGTGATCATCATGATCGTCACCCCGACCACGGTGAGCAGGGCGGTCAGGATCTGGTTGACGCTCTGCTGCAGACTCTGAGCCAGATTGTCGATGTCGTTGGTCACCCTGCTGAGCAGGTCGCCGCGCGTATGACCATCGACGTAGGACAGCGGAAGGCGGTGCAATTTCGCTTCGACGTTTCGACGCAACCGCATCATCGAGCGTTGGATCGCCCCCGTCAGGAGAAACGCCTGCGTGGAGCCGAATATCCAGGAAGCAACGTAGACCAACGCGATCAGCACGAGCCGGTTACGCAAAGCCTCCGTGTCGATTTCTCCGCGCCGGGTTCCGTCGACGATCAGATTCGTGGCGGTGCCGAGCAGCCACGGCCCCAGCACGACGAGTGTGACGCTGGCAACCGTGAGCACGACGACGGCAGCGAGCACGAATCGTTCCTCGCCAACCACGTCGCGGAGCCGCCGCAACGACCCACGGAGATTGCGACTGCGCTCCGCGGGCATGGCGGCACTTCCAGGTGCGTAACCCCCTTGGCGGGCTTCGCGTCCCGTCGTCCGCAGCAACGCGAGCTGGTCGGCGCCTTCGTCGGTCGTGCGGTCGCGCACGTCGTCGGTCATGCCGCACCCGCCTGGATGTTCTGCGACGCATTGATCTCGGCGTAGATCGGACAGGTGAGGAGCAGCTCCGCGTGTCGTCCGAGCCCGACCACTTCACCGTCCTCCAGGACGAGGATCTGATCGGCATGCTCGATCGAGGAGATCCGCTGGGCGACGACGAGCACCGCGGCGTGCCGGGTGTGCGGCGCGAGGGCAACTCGGAGCCGCGCCTCAGTGGCGAGGTCGAGCGCGGAGAAGGAGTCGTCGAACAGGAAGATGAGCGGTTGCGCGACGAGCGCCCGTGCGATCGCGAGACGTTGACGCTGGCCGCCGGACAGGTTGCCGCCACCCTGCGCGATCGTGCTGTCGAGGCCGTCAGGGAGCGCCTGCACGAAGCTCGACGCTTGCGCGATCTCGAGCGTATCCCAGAGCTGTCGGTCGGTGGCGTCGGGCCGGGCGAACCGCAGGTTCGACGCAACGGTGCCAGCGAAGAGGAACGAACGCTGCGGCACGTATCCGATCGAACGCCACAGCACCTCGGGAGCGAGCTCGCGTACGTCGACCCCGCCGACCAACACGTCGCCATCGGTCGCGTCCATGAGGCGCGCCACCAGTGAGACGAGCGTGCTCTTGCCGGCTCCTGTCGAGCCGATGATCGCCAACGTTTCGCCTGCTCGCACCTTGACCGACACGTGCTCGAGCACAGCGTGCTCTGCTCCCGGGTACCGCAGGCCGGCGTCGCGCAGCTCGACCGTGCCGGGCTCGGTCATGTCGTGCACGGGTGTCGCCGGCGGGACCACCGATGGCCGGGTGTCGACGACGTCGAGAATCCGCTCGGCGGCAACAGCGGCACGGGGGATCATCGAGATCATGAACGTGGCCAGGACGACCGCCATCATGATCTGGGCGAGATAGCTGAGATAGGCGATCAGCGACCCGATCTCGGTATCGCCCGAGGAGACCATGTCGGCTCCGATCCAGAGCACGGCGACGCTCGCCAGGTTCACGATGAGCGTGACGGTCGGAAAGGTCGCCGACATGAGCCGAGCGGCGCGCATCGACACTGCCGTGAGCTCGCGGTTCGCCGTGCCGAAGCGGGCACTCTCTTCGGGTTCGCGGGTGAACGCCCGCACGACACGCACCCCGGCGATTTGTTCGCGCAACACGGTGTTGACCCGATCGATGCGCGTCTGCATCTGCTGGAATGCGGGGGTCATCCGAACGATGATGAACCCGAGCACGACGATCTCGATCGGGATGGCCACGAACAGAACGATCGACAGCCCAGCGTCCTCGCGCACGGCCAGCACGGTTCCGATCACCATCGTCAACGGCGCAGCGATCATCATCGTCGCCGTCATCACGATCACCAGCTGCACCTGCTGGACGTCGTTCGTGATTCGCGTGATCAGTGAGGGTGCTCCGAAGTGGCTGATCTCGCGAGCCGAGAATTCCGTGACCCGCCGAAAGATCGAGCCGCGTACCTCACGACCGAAACCCATCGCCACATTGGCGCCGAACCACATCGCGCCGGCGGCGAAGACCACCTGCACCAGCGACACCGCAAGCATGATCGCCCCGACCCGCCAGATCGTGTCGCGGTCGCCGACGAGTACACCGTCGTCGATCAGCCGAGCGCTCAGGGCGGGCAGCAACAGGGTGGCCGTGGTCTGAGCGCCCTGGAGGACGACGACGAGGACGATCGCCCACCGATAGCGATCGAGATTGGTGCGCAGCAGGCGGACGAGGTTCATGGATGCGCGGCGACGCCGTGGAGGAACAGCTCGACGATCTCGTCGGCCGAAGGTGCTGGATCGTTGAGGATCGGGTGACTCAGGGCGAGCACGAGCGATCGGAACTGGCGCGCCGCGGTGGCGGGCGCTATGCGAACGAGGTGGGAATCGCCGGCGAACAGGGCGGTGAGCGCCGGGCTGTCCGGCATGCGTCGCTGTTCTGGCGGCACGACCGAGGCCCCGATGCTGCCAAAAAGACTCCAGATGTCGAGGAGGCGGCGCTGCATGAACACGGCGGCGGTGACGAGTCGTTCCTCGAACGGGACGTCGGGATCGAGTTCCTCGATGCGCCGTTCGACCGGCTCGGGATCGATGGCCCGAGCCATGACCGCGGCGAAAAGGTCGTCTTTGTCCCGGAACGCCTTGAAGATCGTTCCTTCGGCCACGCCGGCGGCACGCGCGAGGTCTCGGCTCGTCACCGCCGTTCCGTGCTTGACCACGAAGGGAAGCACGGCGGAGACAATCGCCTCTCGTCGCGCAGCCGGCGGGAGGGGAGCGGCGCGCTTCGCTGTCGTCGACATCGAGGTACAAGTTATCCCTTTGAGTGAGTGAGTACACACTCACTCATGCACTGAATCGGGGCGAGAGCGTCAGCCGAGCTTGTGATAGCGACGGATCACTTCGGCTCGAAGCACCGGGTCACCGGACAAGTCGCCGAAGATCGATTCGATCGCCAGCAACGCGTCGATGAATGCCACCGGATCGCCTGCGTTGTCGGCGGTGATCACGGCGAACCTCCCCGCAAGCGGGTCCAGGACCGCTCGGGGTCGGCCGGCGGCGTCGACGCCGCGGGTGGACCAGGCCCAGAGGGCGATCACCTGACCGAGGGCGTCGATCGGCATCCCGCTGGCGAGCCGGCGACGGACGGTTCCGAGGAGCCGTGGGGGCAGCTTGTGGCTGGAATCGGTGGCGATCTGCGCACAGCGATGACCGAGTCCAGTGTTGGCGAATCGCCCCATCGTGGTCGAGATGTAGTCGTCGATGTCTGCACCATTCGGCACCCTGACCACGTCACGAATTTCGCCTGCCACGGCGCGCAGGAATTCTGACCCGCGAGGGTCGGCCACCACCTGATCGACGGTCGCCAGGTCGTATCGGAGCCCGAAGTGCGCGGCTGCGGTGTGCAACGCGTTGAGGACCTCGAGTTTCAACGACTCCCACGGCCCGACCGCGGCGACGAGATCCACGCCGACGCGTTCGAGCGGCGGCATCGGGTACCTCCATCCTCGCTCGAGCACCCACTGGGAGAACGGCTCCGCACGCACCGGCCAGCCGTCCTCGAGACCGGTGCACGCTGCGACATGGGCCCGGAATTCGTCATCGGTCGACGGCACCATCCGGTCGACCATGCTCGACGGGAAGCCGACGTTCTCCTTGATCCAGCGGGCCAGCGTCGGGTCGGAATGCTCGGCGAGCTGTGTCACCAACCCGCGCAGCGTTTTCCCGTTGTCCGTGAGGTTGTCGAGGCTGAGGACGGTCACCGGCGGCCCGCCGTTGTCGCGCCGGTCGCGAGCGGCGAGCACGAGATGGCCAGGAAGCGTTCGGGGCTGGTCCGGGTGGATGATGTCGTGGGCAACATCGGGCAGCGTGGTGTCGAGGCTTCGGGTCGAGGGGTTCCAGCAGTATCCCTTCTCGGTCACTGTCACCGTGACGAGCGGCATCGTGGCGAGCGCCGTGCGCAGCTCGGCCGGCTGGGACGGGGCGTGGAGAACGGTGTGTATCGAGCCGATCACCCGGTGTCGCATGTCGTTGCCGTCGACGACGCCGAGCGTGTAGAGCCAGTCCTGCGGCTCGAGTGAGCGCTTGGTGTCGTCGTGGTGGAGCGACACGCCGATGATGCCGAGATCGTGGTGGCCGGCGGCAAGCAGATCGTCGATGTAGACGGCGAGGTGGGCTCGAGCGAACGCGCCGAGTCCGATGTGGACGATGCCAGGACGGATCGACGATCGGTCGTAGCGAGGCCGGGCGGCATCGACGAGACCGATCGTCGCATCAGCCAGTCGGCGCACCGATCGCTCCGCGCTCGAGATTGAAGACGCGGCGGGGGAGGTCGAAGGTGAGTTCGCGAGCGATTTCGTGGGCGTCGTCGAGTTCGAGGCGATGGTCACTGACCAGCTCGGCGAGGTAGCGACAGTCGACACGTCGGGCGACATCATGGCGGGCCGGAATCGACAGGAACGCGCGGGTGTCGTCGACGAAACCTGTCGTGTTGGCGAACCCGGCCGTCTCGGTGACCGACCGGCGGTAGCGCAGCATTCCTTCGACGCTGTCGAGGAACCACCACGGCGGGCCGAGGCACATGGCCGGGTAGTGCCCGGCAAGTGGGGCGAGTTCGCGGCTGAACGTGGACTCGTCGAGGGTGAACACGGCGAGCCGGAAGCGAGGTTCGTTGCCGAACCGGTTGAGCAACGCTCGGAGGCCGTCGACGTAGTCGACCGGTCCTGGGATGTCGGCTCCGACGTCGCGACCGAAGCGGTTGAACAGTTGGGCGTTGTGATTGCGCCGGGAACCGGCATGGAGCTGCATCACGAGCCCGTCCTCGAGGCTCATCGCTGCCATCTCCACGAGGATCTGTCCGCGAAGGAGCTCCTTGCCGCCGTCGTCGAGCGTCCCGGCCAACGCACGGGTGAACAGCGCGGCAGCCGCCTGGCGGCCGAGCGACGCCGTGAATGCGGTCGGTGGCCCGTGGTCGGTGGCGGTGGCGCCGAGCGAGCGTGCGAGTTGACGGCGCTCGAAGAGCGCGGCCAGATACTCGTCCCACTGCGTCGTGTCGCGACCCGTCAACTCGCCGAGTGTGGCGATGTTCTGGACGAAGCGTTCGTCGTCGGGATCGACGACTGCGTCGGGTCGGAACGTCGGGATGACCCGGCCGGCGAGACCGTCGTCGCACAGGCGCCGATGATGACGCAGGCTGCTGAGTGGCGAGTCTGTGGTGGCGACGACGTCGATGCGGAACCGGTCGAGCAGGGCCCGTGGCCGGAACTCGTCGCGGCGGAGGCAGTCGGCGATCCGGTCGAAGATGTCGTCGGAGGTCTGCTCGGTGAGGCGGACCGTCACACCAAATACCTCGTGCAGGACATGGTTCATCCACAACCCTGAAGGCGTGCCACGGAACAGGTGGTAGTACGTCGCGAACGTCCGCCATGCGAGGCGGGGGTCCACGGGTTCTCCGCCGTCGAGCGGAGTCACCCCGAGCGATTCCAGCGGCACCCCCTGGCTGTACAGCATCCGGGTGAGGTAGTGATCGGGCGTGACCAACAGTGATGTCGGGTCGTCGAACGGCTCGTTGTCGGCGAACCACCGGGGGTCGGTGTGTCCATGCGGACTGAGCAGCGGGAGGTTGACGATCTGGTCGTACAACTCCCTCGCGATCGCGCGCTGGCGCGCTTCGGGCGAGAACAGACGATCGGGATCGAGGACCAATCGGTCGCTCACGACCCGACCCGCGGATACGTCTTTGCCTGTGGTCTCACACTCGAACCTGCCACGCCTGTTAACGCTAACAGACTGGCGGGCGGGGTGCGATCTAGAGGGCTGGCGGCGCAGTGCTGGCCCGCTCGACGAGCTGGGGCGCGATGGTGGCGCGTTGCACATCTCGACCTTCGATGGCGGCGAGCAGATGCTCGACACTCATCCGACCGAGCTCGCCGAAGTCCTGGCGAACGGTGGTGAGGGGCGGGATGTAGAAACCCGCTTCCGGCACGTCGTCGAATCCAACCACGCTGACGTCGTCGGGCACAATGCGCCCAGCCTCGTGCAACGCCAGCTGGACGCCGAGCGCCATCTGGTCGTTCGCGACGAACACCGCGGTCACGGAATCGTCACGGGCGATCTCGCGGCCGGCCTCGTAGCCCGATCGTGGTGTCCAGTCACCGCTGATCGTGCGTCCCGTCGCCCCGCTCGACCGCAGCTCCTTGCGCCAGCCGCTCGCGCGGTCATCGGCGTCGATCCAACCCTTCGGTCCGCGCACGTGGATGACCCGTTCGTGTCCGAGCGAGAGGAGGTGCCGCGTCGCTAGTCGAGCCCCGAGTTCCTGATCGACACCCACCGACAACGGGAGGTCGGCGGTCGGGTAGGTCGCCAGTAGCGGCACGGGCAGATCGAGCTCGAGCAGCGCCTCGATGGCGGCGCGCAACCTGGCCACCACGATGATTCCCTCCGCGTTGCTGCCTCGCAGCTCGTCGATCGCCTCTCGCATCGCAGACGCTGAAGGCTCGTGCGCGGTCTTGAAGCTGACCAGCTGGCCGGCGGCTTGCGCCGCGGCCTCGATGGCGAACACGGTGCGCGACGGCCCCCATGTCGCGGGCTGGACACTGATCGCTCCGATCACGTGCGAGCGTCCGCCCGCCAACGTACGCGCCGCCATGTTCGCGTGGTACCCGAGTTCGGAGACAGCGAGCTCGACGCGCCGGCGGGTCGCCGCTGTCACGTGCGGATGGCCGCTGAGGACGCGCGACACCGTCATGATCGACACGCCCGCGAGTGCCGCGACGTCGGCCATCACGGGTCGGCGCGTTACGGCGGTCATGAGAGCGTGAACCTAGAGGATCGTCGACGAAGCGGCGGAGGTGTGAGGGTCATGGCGGCTCGGCGCACGCTGGCGCGGCCGAGAAGTCGTCGCTGCCACCGATGATCGAGGCGGAGGCGCCCCGCATGATCCGCTCGGCATCGGTACAAAGGAGGAAGCCGTCGTCGACCGCTTGGTCGGTCGCAATGAGGAGTCGGATGACGTAGGTCTCGTGCGTCGGGTAGAGCTCGGCGAGCCGCTCCGACGACATCGGCACGGTCGTGCCCGCCTGGATGCAGGCTTCTCCGTCGTAGACCGCAACCGGCACGGCGACGATCGGCGAGCGGAGGCCGCCGATCGCGTTCCCGTCGGGGTCACGGCTCAGCTTCTGCGAAGCGTCGGTGGGTTCGGGTCCGACTCGCTCGATGAACGGTGCAGACGGGGCAGGGATGTCGGTCTCGATCCAGCGGTGCAGGGCCACCAGCGCCGCCTTGACGGTGTAGTGCCGGGGGAACACGCTCCCCGATCTGGGGCCGGGCGCGCAGACCTCGGCGTCGGGATCGGGTAGCTGCCCGAAGTTGTCGGACCGGTCACGAGCCGTCAGCTCATCGGCCCGCCTGAGCTTCGGTGTCGGGCCGGCGGCCGAGGGGATCACGATGTGGGCACCCGACCATCGGTCGGCGTGCGATGCGCCGACCACTTCCCACGTGACGTGGTTGCTCGTGTTCTCGGTCGGGGTTCGGCGGATGGCGGATTCGTCGAGGTGATGCAGGACCGGCACGCGGTACCCGGCCGGTTCGTTCAAGGGGGCTGCGGCATCGATGAGGAACCCGTCGGCCAGTTCTGCGTCGGCGTCGGCTCCGTTGGCGAGGTACTCGTTGAGCGGTCCGTAGATGCCGAACGGGGTGATGAACGAGTCCGGATCCGGCGCACCGACCGGGAACCACTTGTCGATCGACGGCTGAAACCCGGTGACAATGATGGTGTCGGCGGAGAGTTCACCGAGCGGAGCGAGGTCGTCCGGATGCTTGATCGCCTGGAGCGCCTGGCTGAAGATGTCGAAGCTGTACGGATCGCCCGGATGATTCAACGCTGCGTAGCGGCCGGGATCAGCGCCCTGCAGCGACGTCGTGGTGCATTCGCCTTCGGGGTTGCGGTCGCAGACGCCTCCCTCCTCGGCGCTCACGACGGCGAATGCGTAGCCGGCCTCCTCGAGCATGGGGGAGAGGTAGCCGAGTTCGACCGTGAGTTCGAACTGGCCGAAATCGCTGACCTCGGCCCACTCGACGACGGTGGTTCCGTTGAACCGTTCGGGGTCGGTCGGCGTCCACACGATCATCCTGCTTCGGTACGCGGCGGGAGGAAGTGTCGAGGGCGGGTATGTCGTCGCGGTCCCTTCGAAGAAGTACTCGTGCTCCTGGTAGTCGAACTCGGTGGTGTCGTAGCGGAGCCCGCCGGCGGCTTGCCCGTGTCCCCCGGTGGCCGGTGTCACGACGGGGTCGGCAACGGTGCTCGGAGCGCTGTCCGGTTCGTCGGTCGACGCCGGGCCGGTGGACGGCGTCGCACTGGTGCTCTCGTCACCACCCGGGTCGGCGTCGGCGTTCGCGCTGACGCTCGGCTCCGGGGCCGTCGACGCCAGCGGTGTGCGGACCGACTCTGGGAGGCGTTCCGCCTCATCGCTGGCGGTGCACCCGACGAGCGTGATGCACGTCAGTAGCGCGCCCACGAGGGATGGACGCACTACCGGTTCACCCCGTCTCCCTGATTCCTGCCACGCCGGGGATCCTTGCGACGGCGCGGTTAACCGAGCTGCAGCACTTCGATCTGATTGCCCCATGGGTCGATGATGTTGGTGGACTGGGCGCCGCCACCTTGCTCACCTTGGAACGATTGCTCAAGGGTTGCGCCGTTGGCGACGGCGCGAGCCAGGGTCGATTCCATGTTTGTGACTTGCACGATGAAGCTCCCGTTCCGCTCGTTCTCCGGATCCTCCGGGATCAACACCAACCCGGGGCCGCCACCGGGGAACATGACGATGCGCACATTGTCCCCCATCTCCATGGCCAAGGTCACGCCGAACACCGTGCCGTAGAACTCTTGGGCCGCCTCGTCGTCACCGACGGGGAGTTTGACCATGAGGATGCTCCCATCCGGCGGTGCTGCATCGGCAAGGGCGGGGTCTGGCATCGTCGCGTCGGTCACCTCCATGATCGGGTCGGATGTTGCGACGTCGGTGGTGTCCGGGATGGTCGCCTCGACCTCGGTCGTGCTCACCTCGGTCGTGCTCACCTCGGTGGTGACGGCCTCGGTGGTGACGGCCTCGGTGCTGTCGGGGATCGTGGACTCGTCCGCGGGTGCCGCCGTCGGAGTTGGATCGGTGACGGCGACGGTGGTGTCCGCTGCGTCATCCGAGGAGCTGCATGCCGCCAGGAGGACGAGTGGTAGGACGGCGACGATGAGGGACTTGCGCATGTGAAATGCCCTTGCTGTTGAAATGGTGAATGGCGGTGGAGTGGCGATGGGCCGCGAAGGGGAAGGGCGCTCAGCCCCAGCCACCCGCTCCCTGGCGGAAGGCGGTGATGCTCGCCTCTGCGGGAATCGAGTCGATCGGCGTGGCCAGATCGTCGAGCGTCGGTGCGTCGATTGCGGCTGCGATGTCCCGCAGGGCGGACGCGTCGAGGTTGTACACGTCGATCGCGTTCTGTCCGACCATCCGGAGTGTTTCAGCGGGAGCGACACCACAGAACGTGTTGCGCAAGGACAGCTTCGTCACCGACGGCATGTCGGCGCCCTCCTGGTACACGAACGTCCCTTCGATGTGCGGGTAGTCCGATCCCCACATGAGCTGCGAATCGAGACCGTGTTGCACCGCTTCTTCGACCTCGAACGACGAGGCGAAGCTGGCGCCGTAGTACACGTTCTGCGCCATGTACTCACTCGGCGGCCGTGGCACCTGGTCGATGAGCATCTTGTTCATCGGTTGGTCGCGCTTGCCTTCGTAGAAACCCCACAACGCATCGAGTTCCGCGGCCGTCGACGGGAACCAGTTGCCCGGCGTCTCCGTGACCACCAGCTTGAGCCCGGGATGGCGTTCGAAGACGCCGGCGAAGATCAGCCACCAGACCGCGCGCCTAGACGTGAACGCTCCCGACTCGTACTGGAGGAGGGCGACACCTTCGAGTTTGGAGTACCGAGCGCCCGTGCCGGCACCGACGTGAGTGACGAGCGGCATGCGACGCTCCTCGCACACCGACCAGAGCGGCTCCCAGACCGACCGGTTGTACTCGGGGAGTTCGCCGTCGCGCATCGCCGGAAAGTTCACGCCGCGCAGGCCGGCCTCGTGCGCCCACTCGATCTCGGCGATCGCTGCGTCGACGTCCCACATCGGGAGGTACGCGAGTCCCACGTGTCGATGCGGTGCCTCCGACACGAAGTCGGCGAGCCAGCGGTTGTAGATCGACATGCCGACGGCAGCCAGCTCGGGGCTCTCCATCGTCTTCGCCTTGGCCAGACCGGCGGAGATGAACGGGATGGGCTCCATGTTCATCGAGCCGTGGAAGATGACACCGGCTGCGATGCCGTCGTGGTCGTAGTCGGCGAGCCGAGCTGCCGGGTCGTGGTGACCGGCGGTGCGCAGGTTGGGATGGTCGAGGTATCCGCTGCCGCTGAGCAACGCTGCGGCATCGGCCTTGTCCTTCGCCGTCGACGCGGCGAACCGGTCGAAGTCGTCGAGGTGCTTGGTCGGACAGTACTCACGGAGGTCCTCGAGGAGACGAGGGCCGATGTGGGTGTCGTTGGACACGACGACAACGGGCTCGCTGCGGTCGTACCCGGTGGTTGCGTCGGCTGATGACATTGTTCGGTCCTCTCGGTGCTCGGTACGGGGAGCGGGTTCAGGGGAGCACGATGGGCATGTGGTCCCAACCGCGGACGGTGGTGGTCGGTGCGAGTTCCATGCCGCTGTAGTCGACGTCCCACTCCGGGAATCGGTTGAGGAGTTCGTCGAGGGCGACTTTGCCCTCGAGTCGGGCGAGGCTGGCGCCTAGGCAGAAGTGCAGCCCGAACCCGAACGTGAGGTGTTGGATGTCGTCGCGGTGGATGTCGTAGACGTCGGGGTTGGTGTAGCGGCGTGGGTCGCGATTCGCTGATGCCATCGACAACAGCACGGGGCTGCCGGCGGGGATCGTGTGGCCGTGGTAGTCGACGTCTTGTGTGGTGCAGCGGGCGACAGAGTGGCCGGTGGGCTCGAAACGCAATGTCTCGTCGATCACCCTGGGGATGAGTGAGCGGTCCTCGACGATCTGACGGCGTTGGTCGGGGTGCTCGGCGAGCAGTTTGGCGAGCCACCCGATGAGTCGACCGGTGGTTTCGTTGCCGGCGCCGGCCAGTACTGCGGTGTAGGTGTTGACCTCGGGGCGGGTGAGCGTGCGGGTCACGCCGTGTTCGTCTTCGAATTCGGCGTTGAGGAGCGTGGTCATCAGATCGTCGGAGGGGTTCTTGGCGCGCCATTCGATGTAGTCGGCGAACATGTCGCCACTGGCGACTTGGTCCTCTTTGACGACCATGGGCTTGCCGGCTTCGGTGCGCAGGTTGGCGTCGGTGCGATCGCGGACTGCTTCCTGGTCTTGTTCGGGGATCCCGAGGAGCATGCCGATGACGCGCATGGGCAGCATCGAGCCGAGTTCGGTGATGATGTCGAAGCCACTGGAGCCGACGTGGGGGTCGAGGCAAGATGCACAGAACTGGCGCACCTGATCCTCGAGAGCGGCCATCCGTCGCGGTGTGAACACCCGCGACATCAGGCCGCGGTGCATGGTGTGCAGAGGCGGGTCCTCGAACAGGATCACACCCGGTGGGAGCTCGATGTTCGCTTTGATGATGTCGAGGATGTCGCTGCGCGTGTTGGTGAACGTCTTCCAGTCGACGAGGGCTCTTTCGACGTCGGCGTGTCGTGACAGCACCCAGAAGTCGTGGCGATCGTTGTAGTAGGCCGGTGCCTCCTCGCGCAGGCGGGCATACGTCGGATACGGGTCAGCGTTGATGTTGACGTCGTACGGGTCGTAGTAGACGGTGCTTGTGTCAACGGCGGTCAAACCGTGCCCTCCTCGATGCGATCGTTCGTGCGCACCTGCGCACGACCCCGCGGCCACCATAACTGAGTTGGAACGACTGTTCAACTTTTCTTGTCTGCCGATTGGTGTGGGCTGTTGGAACATTCGTTCAGCGTTGTCCGCGCGAGTTCGATCGGTGGGTGGTAGGAAACGTGCGTGGCTGAGCAGCGACGTCCGAGAGCGGCGACGGCGGAGAAGCGGCGCCGTCTGCTCGACGCGACCGAGGAGATCATGCTCGAGGACGGCTACGCGGCGGTCAGCTCGCGCAGCGTGGCCGCTCGAGTCGGCATCCAGGCACCCCTGGTCCACTACTACTTCCCGACGCTCGATGATCTCTTCATCGCCGTGCTCGAACGCCGCTCGGGTCCGAACGTCGACCGGTTGACCGAGGCGCTCGATTCGGACCAGCCGTTGCTGACCTGGTGGAAGCTCGCCTCGGATCGGCGCGGCGCGGCGCTGTTCGTCGAACTGATCGCGGCTGCGAACCATCGCCCGTTGCTGAAGGCTGAGGTCGGTCAGGTGGCGCAAAGAGTTCGCAAGGTGCAGGTCGATCGGTTGCCGAAGCTGCTCGACGAGTACGGGCTCGATGCCGAGGAGTTCACCCCCGTCCTCGTCGCGGCGGCGATGCAAGGGCTGGCGTTCGGATTGGTCCAGGATCAGACTGCGGGGTACGACACCGCTGCCGATGACGCAGCCGACGCGATGGTGCGGCTCCTCGAACGGCTCGAACGACGGCGCACCGAGTCGCTGGAGTCGTGACCGTAAAAATCGAACGCAGGGATTGACGACGCACTCCTCAGCAAGTTAGAACGGACGTTCAACTTTTGTCGCGGAGGAAACAGACATGTCGGAACGACCGATCCGGTTCGGGTTCACCGGTGGCGCATCGTCGAAGCGAGCCAAGCTGCTCGAATCGGCGCAACTGGTGGAGCAACTCGGGTACTCGACGTTCGGTCTCGCCGATCATTTCGTCCGTCCGTTCGCCCCGCTGATCGCTGGTATGGCCGTGGCCGACGCGACGACGACGCTGCGAATCACCCAGACGGTGTTGGCTCAGGATTTCCGGGAACCAGCGGTGCTGGCCAAGGAGTTGGCAACGCTCGACGTGTTGTCGGAGGGCCGGCTCCAAGTCGGCCTCGGTGCCGGATGGCTCCGCCAGGAGTACGAGGACGCGAGCATGCGGTTCGATTCGGCCTCGGTCCGGATCGAGCGCCTGGAGGAGACCGCCGTCATTCTTCGCGGGCTGTTCAGCGCCGAGCCGTTCAGCTTCCACGGCGAGCACTTCCGGATCAACGATCTCACCGGAGCACCGACGCCGGAACAGCGGCCGGGACCGCCGATCATGATCGGCGGCGGCGGCAAGAAGGTTCTGTCGGTCGCCGCCCGGCAGGCCGACATCGTGCAGTTGATGCCGAGCAACCGCAATGGGAACACGTCGCTCGACCCGTCCCAGTTCGCCGCCCCCGCCATCGAGGAGAAGATCGGCTGGATTCGAGATGCCGCCGGGGCTCGATTCGATCGGATCGAACTGAGCGCGCAGCTCATCGCATGTGCGGTCACCGATCAGCCCGACCAACATCTCAGCGACCTTGCGGCGCGCATCTCCTCCGTGATCGAGCGGATGGGAGGAGGCCGGATCGATCTCGGCACCGACGATCTCCGACAGTCGCCCATCGTCGCGGTCGGCCCGCTCGACGAGGTGTGCGAGAAGTTGCTCGAGACCCGCAGTCGATACGGGATCAGCTATTTCGCAGCGCCCATCGACGCGAAGCCGGAGATCCTGGCGCCGGTGATCGAACGGCTGAACATGGTGTGACCGCTACGCGGTGATGGCCATGAGGCCGCCGTCGACGGGGATCACGGTGCCGGAGATGAACGATGCGCGATCAGACGAGAGGAAGCACGCGAGTTCGGCGACCTCCTCGGGCTGGCCCGGTCGGCGTAGCGGTGCCGCGTCGTAGAGCATGGCCATCTGCTCGGCGCCTTCGAGCCCGCCGGACTGCGCGGTCACGATCAGGCCGGGGCAGATCGTGTTTGCCCGAATGCCCTTGCGGCCGTACTCGACGGCGGCGTGCTTGGTGATCATGATCACGCCTGCCTTCGACGCGCCGTAGACGGCGATCGGGATCTTGGTGGCGTTCATGCCGCCCGTCGACGCCCAGTTCACGATCGAGCCGCCTCCGGTCGGGAGCATGGTCCTGATGGCGTGCTTCGTGCACAGCGTGACGCCGAGCAGGTTCACCGAGATGATCCGGTGGAAGTCCTCGACCGTCACGTCGGCCAGCCTCTGTGAGCCCGAGACGCCTGCCACGTTGAGGACGGCGTCGACCCTGCCGTACCGCTCGATCGCCGCGGCGAACATCGCCTCGACGTCCGCTTCGTCGGAGACATCGGCCTGGAACGGGACGAAGGATGCGCCGAGGTCGCGCGCGGTCTCCTCCTGACGGCCGCTGACATCGGCGCCGAGCACGCGGGCGCCCTCGCGCATGAACACCTCTGCCGTAGCGCGGCCGATTCCGGAACCAGCACCCGTGATCACAGCGATCTTGCCGTCGAGTTCTCCCATGGATGATCCTCTCGGTCGGGCTGGGTCAGCCCAGCGTGCAGTGGTGGAGTGTGACTCCCGGGCCGACGTCGACCTGGGTGCCGTCGGGGAGGCGCACGTCGGCCGTCGTTCCCGGTGGCACGGTCGTGGTGAGCTCGAACGTGGGTGGCTCGACGTTCGCGTCGACGCGCCATGACGACTCGATGCGCCCGTACGGCGAGTCGTGTACCGCCTCAGCGGAGGTGAGCCCGCCGCCCGGGAGTGGCTCGATCCGGAATCGGCGGTAGGCGACGTCGTCGGGGTCGGGGCGGATGCCCGCGACATAGCGATGGAGGAACGAGATCACGGCGCCCTTGCTGTAGTGGTTGAGCGATTCGTGGGCGACGCCGTGCTCGTCGATGCCGTGCCACGCCTCCCACACGGTGCTGGCGCCCCGGTCGACCATCGTCAGCCACGACGGCTCGGTGTCCTGCATGAGCAATTCGTACGCGACGTCGAGATGGCCGTGATCGGCGAGAACGGGTAGCAACATCGGCGTCGCGAGGAAGCCCGTGTTGAGATGGGTGCCGGCGTCCCGGATGAGATCCACGAGTCGTGCGGCGCAGGCCTGCCGGAGGTGGTCAGGGACCAACCCGAACGCCAGGGCGCGTACGTGGTTGGCCTGGGTGTCGGGGGTCAGGGAACCGTCGGCGGCGAGGTACTCACGACGCCAGGCGTCGAGCGCCCTCGCGGCCAGGACGTCGAAGGTGTCGGCGTCGTTGGCGTGACCCAGCAGTCGGGCGACCTCTGCGGCGATCGACGCCGAGCGGTGCAGGTAGGCCGTCGCCACATGCCCCTGGTCGGCGGCGTACCAGGGCTCGGCGGAGTCGGCGATCGGCTCGCACCACTCGCCCCAGTGCCACCCACCGTCCCAGAGGAACGCTTCGTGGGGGAGCGCCGTCGGCCGGGCAGCGGTGCGCGTCGCGTGCCGCTTGGTGCGGGCCGAGTGGGCGGCGTAACCCAACCATCGCTTCATGGTCGGCCACATCTCGTCGAGGATCCCTCGATCGCCGTACAGGCGGTACAGCTCCCACGGCACGAGCACGCTCGCATCGCCCCAACCGGCCGAACCGAGCAGCCCGAACCAGCTGAGGTCATCGTTCTCGACCGCCTTCCACCGTCTCGGATCCGGCACGTAGTTCGGCAGGAGCCCATCGGGGAGTTGCTCGTCTGCCAACGACCTGAGCCATTTCACCGAGAAGCCTGCGACGTCGTAGAGGAATGCCGCACTCGGCAGGAAGATCTGCCAGTCGCCGGTCCAACCTTGACGCTCACGATGGGGACAGTCCGTGGGTATGTCGCAGGCGTTGTCCCGAAAGCTCCAGTCGGCGATCTCGTGCAGTCGGTTGAGGCGATCGTTGCTGCAGCGGAACCACCCGGTGCGGAGAAGGTCCGTGTGCACGACGACGCCGGTGGCGTCATCGGGGGTGAGCGGCGGGGCACCGTCGACCTGGACGTACTGGAATCCGTGGATCGTGTGATGTGGTTCGAAGGTGTCGCCGGCGATGCCCGCCGAAATGACCCGGTCGATCTGTCGCACCGCCCGGTCGCCGACGCCGAGGTGGTCGAGCGTGATGTCGCCCGTCGGGTCGAGCGCTTCGGCGTGCACGAGCGTGATGTCCGTATCGGTGGGGCCGAGATCGCCGAGGTGCATCCAGCCGGTGATGTTCTGGCCGAGATCGACAACCTGACGCGTGGGGGACAGGCGGATGACCGAACGGGGCCTGATCGTTTCGATGCGTCGGACCGGTGGGGCCGGCGACGAAGTGAGTGCACCGAAGTCGTGTTCCACGATTCCGACCGGACTCCACGGTCCGTCGTCGACACGCCGATCTTCGAACTGTCCGGCCATGAGGTCGGC
>CAZBTQ010000011.1:11992-33714 GCA_964494405.1 uncultured Iamiaceae bacterium | reverse complement strand
TCCCCCCGCTCACCCGGCTGCACCTGGCACGACTGCCGGAATCCCTCCAGAGCGAACATCGACGATGGCAGGAGGCCACGGTGCGCGCACCCGGCCCCGACGAGGTGCGCCGCCGTGCTCGGCGCCTGGCCCTCGGCCTCTACCAACTCGGCGAGGACACCCCATCGGTCGAGCGCCAGCTCCACGAGTGGCGCATCCACCCCGCCATGGCCTTCGACGCCGTGCGGTGGGCCCAGGCGCGGCTCACCGAGGACGACGCCGCGTAGCTGATCGGCGGGAGGCGCCGATCAGGCCGGCACCTCGAAGTGCTCGAGGAGGTCGATCAGCAGGCGGACGCCGAAGCCGGTGCCTCCCGCGGAGATCTCGCAGTTGGCATCGTCGGACCATGCCGGTCCGGCGATGTCGACGTGCGCCCACGGCAGTCCGTCGCCCACGAACTCCCGGAGGAACAGCCCGGCGATCAGCGCTCCGCCGTGGGCTCCGGCGCCGATGTTGCGCAGGTCGGCGACCTTCGAGTCGATCTGGGGTCGCATGTCCTCGGGGAGCGGCAGCCGCCACACCCGTTCACCCGTGCGGGCCGCCGCCGACTCGACCTGCTCCAACCAGTGGTCGCCCCTGCCCATCAGGCCTGCGACGTTGCGGCCGAGCGCCACCATGCACGCACCGGTGAGCGTCGCCAGGTCGATCACCGCGTCCGGTCCGTCCTCGCTGGCGAGGGTGAGCGCGTCAGCGAGGACCAGCCGACCCTCCGCATCGGTGTTGAGGACCTCGACGGTGGTGCCGCCTCGGATGGTGAGCACGTCGCCCGGCCGAGTCGCGTCGCCACCGGTCATGTTGTCGGTCAACGGCACGTAGGCGTGGACCGTGACCCCCACCCCGAGCCCCGGCAGCGCCGAGACGGCGGCCAGCACCGCGGCCCCGCCACCCATGTCGTCCTTCATCGTCTTCATGCCCTCAGCGGTCTTGATCGACAAGCCGCCGGAGTCGAACGTGATCCCCTTGCCGACGAGCGCGACCGTCCCCGCCGACGCGCCGTCGGGCACGTAGCTGACCCGCACGAACCGCGGCGGTTGCTCGGACCCGCGGTTCACGCCGAGCAGGCCCCCCATGCCGGCACGTTCGATGGCGGCCTCGTCCATGACCGTGACCTTGAGCTTGGCCCGGCGCCCCATCGCCCGCACCCGAGACGCCACCTCCCTCGGTGTCATCGAGCCGCCCGGCTCGTTGACCAGGTCGCGCGCCCAGCACACCGCCTGCGCCACCGCGTCCCCGCGTGCGATCGCGGCGGTCAAACCCTTGCCGCTGCTCGCCACGAACCGCACCGACGCCAGCGAGGCGGGCGACGTTGAGCTGCGGTGCGCGTCGAAGCGGTACGAGCCGAGCACGACGCCCTCGGTCGCCGCGGCGGCCGCTTCGACGACGTCCACGTGGTCGGGCAGCCGATCGAGGAGGTCGATGGTCAGCGAGTCGTGACGGGACACGGCCCGAGCGGCCGCTGCCGCGGCACGCCGCACGACGACCGTGTCCACGGCGTCGGCGGGCCCGAGCCCGACGTAGACGGTGGTGCCGGTCGCGCCCGGGACCACCAGGGTCTGGCCCGCCTTCGCCGTGAACCCGCGACCCGCGGCGTACGACGCGCCCGGGGCGTCGTCGCCGGCGAACAGCGCGTCCAGATCGTCCTCGACGACCGTGATCGCGAGCGCGTCGACCGAGGCCGGACGCGTGCGGACGTGGCGGATGGTGAGGGACACGAGATCTCCGTTCGGGTTCAGCTCTGACGACTGGGCTCGGCGGTCCCCTCCTGCCAGCGGGCGAGGGCCCACAACAGGTCGGACAGCCGGTTGAGGTACGGCACCACGAGCGGCGAGGGATCGGTCGTGGTCCGGGCGGGGTCGAGGTCGGCCACCGCCACCGCGACGCGCTCAGCCCGGCGCACGACCGTGCGGGCCACGTCGAGTGCTGCGCTCACCGCGTCGCCCCCGGGGATCACGAACTCGGTCGGCATGTCGAACTGCGCGGACGTCGCGTCGATGCGCCGTTCGAGCGCGTCGATCATGTCCTGGGTGACGAGCGACGCGCCGGCCGAGAGCTTGCCGCGGTTCTCTGGCGCGGTCGCCACCTCGGCCATCAGCACGTAGAGGTCGCGCTCGAGCCCGACGATGATGTCGTCGAGCTCGGTGCCACGGCACCCGGCGCGGGCGGCCCCCAACGCGGCCTGGGCCTCGTCGATGGCACCGTTCGCCTCCGGGCGCTCGGAGTCCTTGCGGACCCGACCGCCGTACAGCAACCCGGTCGTGCCCTCGTCACCGGCACGCGTGTAGATCTTCACCCGACCGATGCTACGGCAGCCGATCCCACCGTCTGCGACCGTCCACCTGCTTCGGAGCCAGGCGAAACGCCCGGTAGCGTTGCCCCGATGCGCTACCTCGATGCGGTGAACGAACGGGTCCTCGTGTTCGACGGAGCGTTCGGCACGTACATGCAGACCAAGGACCTCACGGCCGACGACTTCGGCGGTCCGTCGCTCGAGGGCTGCAACGAGATGCTGGTGCTGACCCGGCCCGATCTGGTGGCCGAGATGCACGCCGCGTTCCTCGAGGTCGGGTGCGACGTCATCGAGACCGCCACCTTCGGTGCGTTCGCGGTGCCCCTCGCCGAGTACGACGTCGGCGACCGCGCCCACGAGATCAACGTCGAGGCGGCACGCATCGCGCGCCGCGTCGCCGACGAGTGGTCGACTCCCGACCAGCCGCGCTTCGTCGCCGGCTCGATCGGCCCGGGCACCAAGATGCCAACCCTCGGCCACATCACCTTCGCCGAGCTGCGCGACGACTACGAGGAGCAGTGCCGTGGCCTCCTCGAAGGCGGCGTCGACCTGTTGCTCATCGAGACCCAGTACGACCTGCTCGGGGCCAAGGCCGGGATCATCGCGGCGCGCCGGGCCATGGCGGCCACGGGCGTCACCGTCCCGATCCAGGTGCAGGTCACCATCGAGCAGACCGGCAGGATGCTGGTCGGCACCGAGATCGGTGCCGCGCTCACCGCGCTCGAAGCGATGCAGATCGACGTGATCGGGCTCAACTGCGCCACCGGTCCCGCCGAGATGAGCGAGCACATCCGTCACCTCTCCCAGCACGGCCGCCTCCCCATCGCGGTGCTCCCCAACGCCGGACTGCCGTCGGTCGTCGACGGGAAGATGCACTACGACCTCACCCCCGACCAGCTCGCCGAACACCACGCTCGCTTCGTGGGCGACCTGGGCGTGTCGATCGTCGGCGGTTGCTGCGGCACCACGCCCGAGCACCTCGCGGCCGTCATCGAACGCCTTCGATCGGTCACGCGCGCCGAACTCAGCCCGGTGCACGAGCCCGGCGTGGCATCGATCTACAGCCACACCCCCTACGACCAGTCGCCGTCGTTCCTGGTGGTCGGCGAGCGCACCAACGCCAACGGGTCCAAGAAGTTCCGGGAGGCGCTGCTCGACGGCGACTGGGACACCGCCACCAAGATGGCCAACGACCAGATCCGCGAGGGCTCGCACGTCCTCGACGTGTGCGTCGACTACGTCGGCCGCGACGGCACGCTCGACATGCTGGAGATCGCCAGCCGGTTCGCCACCGCGTCGACCGTCCCACTCATGGTCGACTCCACCGAGGCACCAGTCGTCGAGGCGGCGCTCCAGTGGATCGGCGGCAAGGCCATCCTCAACTCGGTGAACCTCGAGGACGGCGACGCCCCCGGCACCCGCCTCGACCGCTTCCTCACCCTCGCCCGCGAATACGGCGCGGCCGTCGTCTGCACCTGCATCGACGAGGAGGGCCAGGCGCGCGACCGCGACTGGAAGCTGCGGGCTGCACGATCGATCTACGACATCGCCACCGAGCGCTACGGCATCCCCGCCGAGGATCTCATCTTCGATCCGCTCGCGCTCACGCTCGGCACCGGCATGGAGGAGAGCCGCGGCGACGGCATGGAGACCCTCGAAGGCATCCGGCTCATCAAGTCCGAGCTGCCCGGCGTCCACACGATCCTCGGCCTGTCCAACATCTCGTTCGGGCTCAAGCCCGCGGCCCGCCACGCGCTCAACTCGGTCTACCTGCACGAGTGCCAGGAAGCCGGGCTCGACGCCGCCATCGTGCACGCGGCCCGCATCACGCCGCTGAGCAAGCTCCCCCAGGAGCAGATCGACGTCTGCCTCGACCTGATCTACGACCGTCGACGCGACGACTACGACCCCCTCGAAGCCCTGCTCGACATGTTCGAGGGCGTCAGCGCGGCCGACACCGTCAAGGAGGACCGGTCGGGCTGGCCCGTCGACGAGCGCCTCAAGGCGCGCATCATCGACGGCGATCGCAACGGTCTCACCGACGAGCTCGACGAAGCGCTCGCCGCCGGCATCCCCGCCCTCACGATCGTCAACGACGTGCTGCTCGACGGGATGAAGGTCGTCGGCGACCTCTTCGGCTCCGGCGAGATGCAGCTGCCGTTCGTGTTCCAGTCCGCCGAGACGATGAAGGCCGCGGTGGCCCACCTCGAACCGCACATGGAGAAGGTCGAGGGCGACACCGGCAAGGGACGCATCGTGCTCGCCACCGTCGCCGGCGACGTCCACGACATCGGC
Organism: uncultured Iamiaceae bacterium; assembly: GCA_964494405.1. Taxonomy (GTDB): domain Bacteria; phylum Actinomycetota; class Acidimicrobiia; order Acidimicrobiales; family SKKL01; genus Actinomarinicola. Next base: position 29,093 of record CAZBTQ010000011.1, on the reverse strand, counting down.
AAGAACCTCGTCGACATCATCCTCACCAACAACGGCTACGAGGTGCACAACCTCGGCACCAAGGTGTCGATCGGCGACATGGTCGTGAAGGCGCAGGAGATCATGGCCGACGCCATCGGCATGAGCGGCCTGCTGGTGAAGAGCACGCTCATCATGCGCGACAACCTCGAAGAGCTGAACGAGCGGAACCTCTCCGACATCCCCGTCCTGCTCGGTGGCGCCGCACTCACCCGCACCTACGTCGAGCGCGACCTGCGCGACATCTACGACGGCCGCCTCTTCTACGGCAAGGACGCGTTCGAAGGGCTCCGGGTCATGGACCGGTTGGGCGAGATCCGCCGCTCGGGCGAGGACGACCCCGACTACGGCCGGGTGCTCGGCGGCCGCGACCTGCCCGCGCGCACCGTCGTCGAGATCGACCCGTCCACCATCCCCGCCCGATCACCAGAGGTCGTCACCGACAACGAGGTCTTCATCCCGCCGTTCCTCGGCTCGCAGGTCGTGAAGGGGATCGCGATCGACGAGATCGCCGAGTACATCAACGAGACCGCGCTGTTCCGCAACCAGTGGCAGTTCCGCCCTGAAGGCGGCACCGAGTCCGACCCCGAGTTCAAGGACCGGATCCGACCGATGCTGCGCCAGGAGCTTGCCGCCGCTCGTGCCGACGGGCTGCTCATCCCCCAGGTGGTCTACGGCTACTTCCCGGCCAACGGCGACGGCAACGACATCGTGATCTGGGACGACGAATCACGCACCACCGAGCGCACCCGGTTCTCGTTCCCCCGCCAGAAGGTCGAGCCGTGGATGTCGATCGCCGACTTCGTGCGACCGATCGACTCAGGCGACCCCGACTTCGTCGCCTTCAGCATCGTCACGATGGGGTCAGCGGTGTCGGAGCGCACCGCCGAGCTGTTCGCGGCGAACGAGTACCAGCAGTACCTCCTGCTCCACGGGCTCGGTGTCGAGATGGCTGAGGCGCTCGCGGAGAAGTGGCACCACCGCATCCGCGAGGAGTGGGGCTTCGCCGGCGAGGACGGACCGTCCCTCCAGGGCCTGTTCCGCCAGCAGTACCGCGGGGGCCGCTACTCGTGGGGCTATCCCGCGTGCCCCGACCTCGAGGACAACGTGCGCGTCGCCGAGCTGCTCGAGGCTGACCGCATCGGCATCGAGGTCTCCGAGGAGACCGGGTTCCAGTTCCAACCCGAGCAGACCACCTCGGCGATCATCCTCCACCACCCTCGGGCGAAGTACTTCGTCGCTCGCTGACCTACGAGGCGTCTCAGCGGGCGCCGCGGGCGGCGATCACGCTCGGGATCGTGCGCAGGATGATGCCGATGTCGACAAGGAACGACCAGTTGTCCACGTAGTGGAGGTCGAGGCGGGTGTACTCGTCGAAGCCGGTGTCGCTGCGACCGCTGACCTGCCACATGCCGGTGATGCCTGGACGAACTCGCAGCCGGTTGTAGAGCTCTGGGGTCCAGCCGTGGGCCTCCGACGCGAGCGCAGGACGGGGTCCGACCAGGCTCATCTCGCCCTTGACCACGTTCCACAGCTGCGGCAGCTCGTCGACCGAGGTCGACCGCAAGACGTGGCCGATGCGGGTGATCCGAGGATCGTTCGCCATCTTGAACAGCGGCCCGTCGGCCTCGTTCTCGTCGCGGAGGTCGATGAGCTGGTCCTCCGCGTCGGCCACCATCGAGCGGAACTTCAAGACCTCGAAGCTCTCGCCGTCGCGGCCGAGGCGAGCCTGGCGGAACAGGATCGGGCCCCGCGACGTGAGCTTGACGGCCAGCGCGACGACCGCCATCGGGATGGCGAGCACCGCGAGGGCGGCGGAGGCGACCGTGACGTCGAAGCAGCGCTTGGCGAGCGGGCGCCAGCCGTGCCGTGGCACGGGCTCGACGTAGAGGACGGGGTAGCGGCCGAGCGGCCGGATGCTGATGCGGCTGGTCTCGACGTCGGACAGCGCCGACGTGAGCTCGACGTGGAGGCCTGCGTGGGTCAGCGTGCGGATCAGGCGGTTGGACGAGCGCAGGTCGATGGCGGTCGCGGTGACGACCACGCCCGTGGCGCCCGTCTCGCGGACCGCCGAGATCGTGCGGCCGACGATGTCGAGCGGCTCGAGCTCGTCGCGCACGTCGACGGCGTCGTCGCCGTCGACGACGGCGAGCACCTCGTAGCCGAGGCTGCGGTCGCTCTCGAGCATGTCGACCACCGCGGCGGTCTCGCCGTTGTTGCCCACCACGACGATGCGCCGCGTGCTGTTGCCTCGGATGCGTCGTCGGCGGAAGACACGACGGACCACCTCACGCTCGGCCCACAGCATCGCAATGCCGATCGGCAGTGCCAGCACGACCCAGGTGCGGCTGACCGGGATCTTCAGGAGGAAGCTGACGACCACCATCGAGGCGACGGTGAGCGCGATCCCATCGGCGATGCGGCGGAACTCGTCGGACCGGCGGGCGACGAAACGGGCCTGGTAGAGACGACGGCTGGCGAGGAACCCGATGAGCACGGGCACCGAGAGCACGCCGACGAGGGCGTAACCGCTAGCACTGACGGGATCGTTCTCAACCCGAAGCTTGGCGAGCACGTAGACGATCGTGAGCGCCATGAGAAACGCCACCGAATCGCTCGTCGACACGGCGAGCTTGGTGCGGTTCGCCTCGCGCGAGCGCCGCACCGCGCGCATCGTTCCTTGGTCGCCATCGAAGGGGTCCAGGGTGGACAGGCGAGCTGCGACGTATGCACGCACCACATCGGTGTCACTGTCGGTGGTGAGTGGGTCCCCGACCGGATCGCCTGAGAGTCGTCGGTGGTCCCCAGAGCTCGTGCTCAACGCCATGCTGCGGTCTCCGTGTGCGGTGGTGGACGGGTGCCGGATCCACGGAGATCTATTACTCCGCCCGCGTCCGACTCCAGAGCGTGACCATACTCGCTCTGTTGCCGAAAGAAAACCGCGTTCCGTGGCGAAAGGTCCCCATCACCTACACGAGACGTGGTGTTCACGCCACCGCTACGCACTCTGTGCGTTTGACCAGGGGTTTCGCCGCAGATCACGGGCGACCCGACACCCCACCTGAGCGAGATCGGCCCCGTCTGATACCACTGCGCGCTCCTCGCCACGCTGCGCGTCCGTTCATGACGTGCACAGAGAGAGGCCCTCGGCTCGGCCTCCCTTACACCGCCAGGACGGCCCGTGCGACCAGGTCCATGCCGAACGCGGTGAGGATCGCCAGGTACAACAGCCCGGTCGCGGCCATCACCGCGGAGTACTGACGCTCGCGCAGCGCTGCGCGGGTGACCCCCACGAGCACGATCGTCGTCGCCGCACAGGCCAGCCAGAACCACCCGAGCAGGCCGTTGTACCCGTCGTCGATCTCGCCGGTGAGCACCGAGACCATCCCGACCGGCCAGAGCATGACCACCAGCTCGGCCACCCAGATCACCGCGGTCCAGCGCACGAGCTCGAGCAGCGGGGCACGTGGCAGGCCCGGCTGCACCAGGTACCAGTGCCCGAGCAGCATCGCGTCCGACACTGAACCGAGGAACAGCGCGCCGACCAGCAGCCGCGCCACCGACAGCACAGGCTGGTCAGCATCGAGGCCCGCCGCGACGAGCCCGACCACGCCGAAGAGCGGTGCGACGAGGTCGAGCCACGGCGGGAACTCGGGCACAGACTCGTCCTTGGCGGACTCTGCCCGATCGATTCCAGTCATCGCCGCCACGCGTGACGACCTGTGCTCGGCGAGCTCCCGCTGACCTGAGACCCCGGCCGATCGCCGCGCCACCGACACGGCGAGGGCTGCGGCGGTGGCGAAGATCACCCCCGCGGCGGCGAGGTCGCGCACCGTGTTGCCGTCGTCGTAGCGGAGGCCGAGCCACAGGCCCAGCCCAGCCATGAGCCCGTAGGTGCCGCGGAGCAGCCAGCCGTACCCCAGCCCGACCTCGCGCCGACGACCGGTGACCCACAAGAAGAACAGGCCGCCCACCGCCCATTGGAGCAGGAACGTGCTGGCGTCGAGGCTCATCGGGTGCGGCGTGACCTGGCGAGGTGGCGGAGAGCCGTCACCCGTCGACCACGGCGAGGCCGTGATCGGCGGTGTTGAGCGCGAGCGGCCCGTCTGCGGTGGCCACGACGATGTCCTCGATGCGCGCTCCCCAACGACCCGCCGCGTAGATCCCAGGCTCGATCGAGAACGCGTTGCCGGCGACGAGCGGCTCGTCGTTACCGCTCACCAGGTAGGGGTCCTCGTGCTCTTCGACGCCGATGCCGTGACCGAGCCGGTGGATGAACAGGCCGTCGTAGCCACCGTCGGCGATGGCCTGGCGCGCCACCGCATCGACGTCTCCGGCCGGCGTGCCGACCGTCGCGGCCTCGACGGCGCGCGCTTGCGCGTCCTGGAGCACCGCGTACATCTCGGCCACCTCGGCCGGGGGCTCGCCGACGTGCACGCACCGGGTGATGTCGGAGCAGTACCCCACGCCGGAGTCGCCGAGGGGGAAGGTGCCACCGAAATCGCACAGCACGTTGTCACCCGGCGCGATGACCCTGCTGCCGGGATGGTGGTGGGGGCTCGCCGCGTGATCGCCGGCGGCGACGATCGCGAAGTTGGTCCGCTCATGGCCCTCGGCGACGATGCGGCGCGAGAGGTCCTCGGACACGTCGGCCTCGGTGCGGCCCACCAGCGGAATCGCCCCGGACTGCAGCTCGGCGGCGATGCGGTCGACGGCCTCGGCGGCCATGCGGAGGCCGACGATCTCGGCCGCGTCCTTCACGGCGCGCAGCGGCCCGAGCACACCGCTCGCACGACACCACCGCGCCGATGGCATCGCCGCCTGGAGGTCGACGAGGAAGCGCGCCCAGGTCTGGTCGCCGATCGCGACGCTGACTGCGGCGCCGGCTGCGTCTGCGACGAGACGGATGGGGTCGGTGGTCTCGTCCCAACCCTCGACTGCGAACACCCCTGGGTGCTCGACGACGCGAGGGACCTCCAGGCGCGGCACGAACATCGTCGCATCGCCGTCGACCGGCACGACCAGCATGGTCAGCCGTTCGAGCGGCATTGCCCGATAGCCCGTGAGCCACGGGAGGTCGGCGCCCACCGACACCATCGTCACGTCGACGCCCGCGTCGGCCATCGCCGCCCGGACCCGCCCCATCCGTTCGCTGAACGTGCGGTCGTGATCGGTGGCCGTGGGCATCGGCACAGGCTACCGACCGGGTCAGACCGCGACTTCAGCGCTGCTGCCGACGCCGGCGGCCGCTGCGGCCGCCTTGGCGTGGTGGCTCGATCGCGTCAGCGGGCTCGCTTCGACGTGCGCCAGGCCGAGCCGCCGACCGACGTCGGCCAGCTCGTCGAGCTCGGCAGGGGTCCACCAGCGTGCGACCGGCAGATGCTGCGAGGTCGGTCGCAGGTACTGGCCCGCGGTGACGATGTCGACGCCGATCGCGGCGAGGTCGGCGAGCGTGGCGTGGACCTCGTCGGTGGTCTCGCCCATGCCGAGCACGAGCCCCGACTTCACCACCAGCCCCGCTCCCTTGGCTCGGGCGAGCACCGCGAGGCTGCGTGCGTAGCTCGCCGACGGGCGCGCTGCTCGTTGCAGCCGAGGAACCGTCTCGACGTTGTGGTTGAGCACGTCGGGGCGCGCGTCGAAGATCGCGCCGAGGGCGTCGGGATCCCCCTTGCAGTCCGAGATGAGCACCTCGACCGTGGTGCCCGGCCGCCGTCGACGGATGGCCTCGATCGTCGCCACGAACTGGCTCGCGCCTCCATCGGCCAGGTCGTCGCGGGCGACCGTGGTGATGACCGCGTGGTCGAGCCCCATCCGGTCGATGGCCTCGGCCACGTTGGCAGGCTCGCGGGGGTCGGGCGCCTCCGGCTTGCGGGTGTCGACGAGGCAGAACCCGCACGCCCGCGTGCAGCGCTCGCCGTTGATCATGAACGTCGCCGTGCCGTCGGCCCAGCACTCGGACAGGTTCGGGCAGCCGGCCTCCTCGCACACGGTGACGAGACCGAGGTCGCGGACCGTCGCCGACAGCCGCGTGCGGCCGGGACTGGACTGGACCTTGACGCGCATCCAGTCGGGCTTGCGCTCGCGGATGGGCACCTGCTGTGTGACGCCGGCCTCGGCCAGGCGTCCCCGCAGCCGCACCGATGTGCCGCCGGGGTCGACCGGCTCTCCCCTGCTGAACGGCGCGAGATCCTCTGGTCGTTCGCGCCACACGACGTCGGCGCGCTCCCAGGAGCCGTCGCCTGCCCACGCCTCGACGGCCCGCTCGACGAGCCGGTCGACGACCTCGCGCATCGTGGCGTCGATGCCCTCGGCAGCGAGCGACGTGACCCCTGCGTCGGTGATGCCGCACGGCACGATGTGGTCGAACATGGCGAGGTCGGGGTCGACGTTGAGTGCGAACCCGTGCATCGACCGGCCTCGGGACAACTTCACGCCGATGGCTGCGATCTTGCGCGGGCGGTCCGACGTCGGCGCGACCCACACACCGGGGAACCCCGGCCGGCGCCCCACGTCGTGCAGCCCGAGGTCCGACAGGGTGTCGATCACGACCTGTTCGACCGTCGACACGTAGGCGACGGTGTCGGCCATCCCGCCGCCGCGCTTGCCGGCGACGTGCAGGATCGGGTAGCCGACGAGCTGGCCGGGGCCGTGGTAGGTGACGTCGCCGCCACGGTCGGCCGGCACGACCTCGGCGCCGACCGACCGCGGGTCGACCAGGATGTGCGCGGGGTCGGCCCGCACCCCCAACGTGTAGACGTGCGGGTGCTCGAGCAGCAGCAGGTGGTCGTCGGGATCGTGGGCGAACAGCCCCCGCTGGACCGCGAGGGCATCGCGGTAGGCGACGCTCCCGAGCCAGCGGACCCTCAGCGTCATCTATGAGGCCGAGCCGAACGGCGAGGCCGTGGCCCGAGCGGCCCGCCGCCGCAGGCGGCATGAGCGGGAAGGGACGGGAGCATGCGAGCCTCTTCTACGCATGCTCAGAGCTCTGGTTCCCAGTCGCGGGTCTCGATGATGTCGCGGAGGTGGTCGAGGAACGCGGCCACGTAGGCGCCGTCGAACGCTCGGTGGTCCCACGCCAGGGCGAGGATGCCCACCGAGTGGATGGCGATCGACTCGGCACCGTGCTCGTCGGTGATCACCACCGGCCTGCGGCGGATGCCATCGGTGGACAAGATGGCGACCTGCGGCTGGTTGATGACCGGGAACTGCATGAACGTGCCGTACTGGCCGGGGTTGGTGATGGTGAACGTCCCTGCGGCCAGCTCGTCGGGCGACAGCTGCTTGGAGCGCGCCCGGGCGGCGAGGTCGGACACCTCGCGGGCGATGGCACGGAGCCGCTTGGCGTCGGCGTCGCGCACGACCGGGGCGAGCAGGCCCTCGAAGCCGAGGTCGACGGCGATCGACAGGTTGACGGCCTCGTGCAGGACCAGCTCACCCTCGCCGACCGACGAGTTGATGTGGGGGAACTCGCGGATCGAGTCCACGAGGGCACGAGCGATGAACGGCAGGTAGGTGAGCGAGAAGCCCTCCTGCTGCTTGAACTCCGCGCCGTGCGCCCGGCGGACCCGCTCGACCGCCTCGAAGTCGACCTCGACGGCGGTGAGCACGTGGGGCGACACCTGCTTCGACATCACCATGTGGTCGCCGGTGCGGCGCCGGATGTTGTTGAGCGGGACGACGGTGTCGCCGTCGCCCGAGCGGGCGACGGGGAGCGGAGCGGGACGCGGCGCTGGGGCGGCCGCGGCCGGCGCAGGCGTCGCGGTCGGCGCGGCTGGAGCGGGTGCCGGCGACGAGGTGGCCGTGGCGGAACCGGCGCCGGACTCGATGGCCTTCTGGACATCGGACCGGGTGATGCGACCACCAGGCCCGGTGCCAGCGATGGTGGACGGGTCGATGCCGTTGTCGTTGACCAGTCGACGCACGACCGGCGACAGCAACAGGCCAGAACCCTCGGCATCGGCGCTCGGAGCCGCAGGCGGCGTGGCGGTTGCAGGTGCCTCGGCAGGCGCTGGCGCAGGAGCCGGAGCCGGCGTCTCGGCGGCGGGGGTCGGTTCGGCCGCCGCCCCGGTGGCCTCTGTCTGGGCCTCCGCGGCCGGAGCCTCGGAGACAGGCGCATCGCCGGCCTCGCCGAGCACGGCCAGCACGGTGCCCACGTCGACCGTCTCGCCCTCGGGCACGCGGATCTCGGTGAGCACGCCGGCGGCCGGTGACGGCACCTCGGAGTCGACCTTGTCGGTGGACACTTCGAAGAGGACCTCGTCCTCGGCGACCTGATCACCCACCTGCTTGAACCACTTCGTGATGGTTCCCTCGGTGACGGTCTCACCGAGTTGGGGCATCGTGACCTCGGACATGCTGGGGGCCTCCGGATGAGGGGGTGGACGTGCGGGCGGCGGGGATCAGTGCAACGAACGGCCGGTGAGCGCCTGGAGCGTCTCGCCGTAGTTCTCGCTGAGGGTCGGGTGCGGCTGGATGAACGCCGCGGCCTCGGCGACGGTGGCCTCCCAGTTCACGGCCATGTACGCCTGGCCGAGCTGCTCGGTGACCCAGGGGCCGACCATGTGGACCCCGAGGATCTGGCCCGCCGTACCGTCGGCCTGCTGCTCGGCGATCACCTTCACCAGGCCTTCGGTCTCGCCGACGATCATCGCCCGCCCGTTGCCCGCGTAGCGGTGCTTGGAGACCACGACGTCGTAGCCGGCCTCCTTCGCCGACTCCTCGCTGTGGCCCGCGAACGCGACCTCGGGGTGGCAGTAGATGCACCACGGCAGCCGGCTGTAGTCGATCGGCTGTGGGTCCTCGCCGAGGATGTCGCGGATGGCGACCATGCCTTCGGCGAACCCGACGTGCGCGAGCTGTGCGGTGGGCACGAGGTCGCCGACGGCCCAGACCCCCTCGACCGAGGTGCGACAGTTCGGATCGACCTGCACGAAGCCGCGATCGTCGACCTCGACCGAGGTCTGGTCGAGCCCGAGCAGGTCGGGGAAGGGCCGGCGACCCACCGAGACGACGACCAGATCGGTCTCGACGGTCGACCCGTCGCCGAGCTCGACGACGGTGCCACCGTCGGTCGGAGAGTGGCCCGTGACCTGCACGCCGGTGCGGACCTCGATGCCACGCTTCTTGAACGAGCGCTCGACCACCTGAGCTGCGTCGCGGTCGACGCCGGGGAGGATCTTCGGCAGGGCTTCGAGGATGGTGACCTCGGTACCGAGGTCCGACATCATCGACGCGAACTCGCACCCGATGGCGCCGCCGCCGATCACGACGGCGCGGGCCGGCAGCTCGCGCAGCGACAGCAACTCGTCGGAGGTGACCACGAGCGTGCCGTCGACCTCGAAGCCGGGGATGGTGCGCACCGCCGAGCCGGCAGCGAGGATGACGGCGTCGCCGCTGATGGCGACCTCGCCTGACTCGCCACCCGACACGTGCACCGTCCGGTGGTCGGGATCGAGTCGACCTGCACCGTTGAACACCTCGACCTTGCGCCCCTTGAGGAGCCCGCCGAGGCCGCCGACGAGCTGGTCGATGACCTTCTGCTTGCGGTCCTGGGTGACCGCGAAGTCGAGCTGCGGTGCATCGGCGGTGATGCCGAACTCCTTGGCCCCCGCCACCGTGCGGTAGACCGCCGCGGTCTCGAGGAGCTCCTTGGCGGGGATGCACCCCACGTGCAGGCAGGTGCCGCCGAGGGTGCCCTTCTCGACCAGGGCGATCTTCAGCCCGGCCGACGCGCCGTACAGCGCCGAGGCGTACCCGCCAGGGCCACCGCCGACGACGACGACGTCGAAGTGGGTGTCGCCACTCGTGGGTTCGGGGTTCTCGGCCGTGGGGACCACCTCCATGGTCTGTCGGGCTTCGACTCTATCCCCGCCACCTCGGGCCCCGAACCGCCGCGACCGCGCTCCCCGCCCGCTGCTGCTACTGCTGTTGCTGCTGTTGCGCCTGGGACTGGAGGTGGTGCTGCATCTGCCAGCCACCGGTGCTGCCGGGGACCCTGCGGATCTCCACCGACGCGTCGACGGCGTGCTTCGCGGGCCCCGCTACCGAGCCGCGGAACGGCGGGACGTCGTCGTAGTCGCGCCCGTGCCCGATCTTGATGTGGCGCAGCCCCACCTCGCGCTGGTTGGTCGGATCGAGCGCGAGCCAACCGAACCCGGGGATCGCCGCTTCGAACCACGCGTGGGTCTGGACCTCGACGAAGTGCTCGTCGGTGTCGGCGCCGGTGGCGTCGTCGGTGGTGAAGATGTAGCCCGACACGTAGCGGGCGGGGATGCCCACCGATCGGCACATCCCGACCGCCAGGTGGGCGAAGTCCTGGCACACCCCGTGACCGCTGGCGAGCACGTCCTCGACGTCGATGCCGATGTAGGTGGAGCCAGGCGTGTAGGTGATCGAGGCCCCGGCGAGGCGGTGCAGCGCCAGCACGAGGCTCACGACGTCGGAGCCGACGTACTCGCGCTGGCGCGACGCGGCCGTGGTGACCCCGTCGCCGAAGTGGCAGTGCCGGGACGGCTGGAGGTACTCCCAGTGCTGGTCGACGAACACGGGATCAGCCAAGGCTTCGAGGCGCGGAGCGGTGGCCACCAGGGGCGCCTGGCGCGTCTCGACCGCCGCCTCGGCGACGACCTCCAGCGCCAGGTGTGGGCCCCGGATGCCGAAGGCGTCGACCCGCGTCCCCCAGTAGTCGACGAACGACGCCACGCGTGACCCAGGCATGGCGCTCACCCGGTAGCCGATGAGCTGCTGGCGCTCGTCGGAGGCCGGGCAGGCGCGCACCTCGTTCTGGGACTCGCGGACGAGCCCCTCGTAGGTGAAGGTCGTGCGGTAGCGGATGTCGAACCTCACTGGACCGCTCCCCTCATTGGACCGCGCCGACGCCGAACGAGCCCGTGGGAACGTGCGGCGCGAACTCCTGGGAGTTGCGGAAGTACTCGGTGGCCACCGACTCGGCGACCCAGCGGATCTCGCCTTCGATCGCATCGAGGTGGGCGGACAGGTCGCCGCGCATCAGCTCGTCGAGCTCGCTGTACTCGAGCGACGCCCGGGTGCGACCAAGGAGGCGCTGCGGTCGGGTGACGCTGCCCAGCTCGGCGGCCAGGTGCTCGAGCTCGTTCTCGGCGTTGCGCAGGCAGTAGAAGACCGACCGGGGGAACACGCGCGACAGCAGCAGGAACTCGATGACGCCCCGCGCCTCGGATGCGCCGCGGTACGCCTTGCCGAACGCTTCAGCCGCCGAGGCCGACTTCAGCGCGACGAGCCACTGGTGGAACGAGATCTCCTCGGATGCCGCGTGTCGTACCGACAGGATCCGGCAGGTGATCTGGGCTCGCTCGAGGTAGCGACCGATCGACACGAACCGCCATCCGTCGTCGCGGCTCATCGTGTCGCCGAGCACGCCGGACACGGTCTGGCACCGCTGCTTGACCATCTCGTAGAGGTCGTAGGGCTGTGTGTCGAGGTCGTTGCGCAGGTCGCGGGCGCGCAGCGCGAGGTGGAACGAGTTGATCGCGTGCCACAGCTCGGTGGGGATCAGCTCGCGCACCATCCGCGCGTTCTCGCGCACCTTGGTGATGCACGCCACGACCGAGGCGGGGTTGTCCTCGGACAGCACCAGGAAGCGGTTCATCGACTCGGACGAGATCGCCAGTCCGGTGGTGGCGAACGCGGCTTCGCCGTGCAGCACCTTCTGGAGGTCGCGCCACGCCTGGGCTGCCTCCCAGGGCGCCACCTCGAGCGACGCGTGGTAGGTGACGTCGAGCATGCGGGTGGTGTACTCGGCGCGCTCGAGGTACCGACCGAGCCAGAACAGGCTCTCGGCGTGGCGGGAGAGCATCACGGCTCCGCCACCTCCAACCGCTCGTCGCCAGCGCTGACGTCGTCGTGGTCATCGTCGTCGGCGTCGGCGTCGGTGTCGGCCAGCGCTCCCTCGGCCCGGTCGAGCCTCGTGTCCGGCGCGAGGATCCACGTGTCCTTCGACCCGCCGCCCTGGGAGGAGTTCACGACGAGCGAGCCACGCCGGAGCGCCACACGGGTGAGACCCCCGGGCACCACCTCGACGCGCTCGCCCGAGATGACGAACGGGCGCAGGTCGATGTGGCGGCCCTCGACGTGGTCGTCGACCAGCGTCGGGTGGCGCGACAACGACACGACCTCCTGGGCGATGAACCCCCGCGGATCCGCGGTGATCTTCTTGCGGAACAGCTCGACCTCGGCGTCGGTGGCCGCGGGGCCGATGAGCATCCCGTAGCCACCCGACTCGGCGACGGGCTTCACCACCAACTGGTCGAGGCGGTCGAGCACCTCGGCGCGCTGCTCGTCCTCCCACAGCAGGTACGTGGTGACGTTGGAGAGGATCGGCTCCTCGTTCATGTAGTAGCGGATCATCTCGGGCACGTAGGCGTAGACGGCCTTGTCGTCGGCGACGCCGTTGCCGACGGCGTTGGCGATGGTGACGTTGCCGGCGCGCGCCGCAGCCATCAGGCCCGGGACCCCGAGCTGGGAGTCGGGCTGGAAGACGACCGGATCGAGGAAGCGATCGTCGATGCGGCGGTAGATGACGTCGACCCGCCGCAGACCGTGGGTGGTGCGCATCGACACCACGTGGTCGTCGACGACCAGGTCGCGCCCCTCGACGAGCTCGACGCCCATGCGGCGCGCCAAGAAGGCGTGTTCGAAGTACGCGGAGTTGAAGACGCCCGGCGTGAGCACGACGACCAGCGGCTCGTCGCCCGCGGCCGGCGGCGCCGCGTTCTGGAGCGCGTCGTGGAGCATGAACCCGTAGTGGTCGACCGAGCGGACGCTGTGGTCCTGGAACGCCGACGGCAGCACCCGCGCCATCGCCGCCCGGTTCTCGAGCACGTAGGAGATGCCGCTCGGGTTGCGGAGGTTGTCCTCGAGCACGACGTACTCGCCGGTGGCGTCGCGCACGAGGTCGATGCCCGCCACGACGCAGCGTGCCCCCTGGGACACGGCGAGGCCGTGGGCGTTGCGCTCGAACCCGTCGGAGGACAGCACCAGCCAGCGGGGGATGATCCCGTCACGGATGATGCCCTGCTCGCCGACGTACAGGTCGTCGAGGAACCGGTTCAAGGCCGTCACCCGCTGCACCAGGCCTTCTTCGACCGCGGCCCACTCGTCGGCGGGGATGATGCGAGGGATCAGGTCCATCGGGAAGGTGCGCTCGATGCCGTCGCCCTCGCCGTAGACGGTGAAGGTGATGCCCTGGGCGTGGAACGCTGCGTCGCGCAGGTGCTCGCGCCGGGCCAGCTCGTCGGCGCCGAACGCACCGAGGCGCCGGACCAGCGCCTCGTAGTGGGGGCGGACCTCACCGTCGGCCGTGAAGACCTCGTCGAAGAACCCTGCCGGCTCGTACCCGGCGAACAGCCCGTGTGACATGGTCGGCACCGTACCCACGTTGTGTGAACGGCGCGAGTCAGAGGGACCGATCTCGACCCTGTGCGCGCTCAGGTCGCCAGCACGATCTGGACGGTGAACGCGACCAGGATCGCGATGCCGCACAGGAGGGCGGCGAGGATCAGCCGGCGGGTGCTCACCGCCAGGACGCTACCCCGCGTTGCACCGAGGTCGATCGCGGCGTTAGGGTCTCCTTACCTGCAGGGGGAACCGACCCTCGTGAGGTGAGAGCACGAGGAGTGCCCTTCCGTTGATCGCCTGCCACTGCAACGCCGTCTGCGACAACACGATCCTCGGCGCGATCGCCGACGGTGCCGGTTCGATCGATGCACTGAGCGCCAGGTGCGGCGCGGGGGCCCGGTGCGGTGGCTGCCACGACGTGCTCGACACGCTGCTCGCCGCCGCCCGCGCCGTCGACGCGGCGTTCGGTCCTCGGCACGCACACCCCCGCGAGTTGCGCGAGGCTGCGTTCGGCTGACTCCCCCGCTGACGTCGGGGCGAGCGCGCGCAACCCACGACCGCAGGGAGACGACGATGCAAGGTGACCCCGAGATCATCGAGCTGCTGAACGAGGTGTTGACCGCCGAGCTGACGGCGATCAACCAGTACTTCATCCACGCGAAGATGCAGGACAACTGGGGTTACCAGCGACTCGCCGCGCACAGCCGCGACGAGTCGATCGACGAGATGCGCCACGCCGAGACGATCACCGAGCGCATCCTGTACCTCGAAGGTCACCCCAACCTCCAGCGCCTCGGCAGCGTGCAGGTGGGCCAGACCGTCCCCGAGCAGATGCGGCTCGACCTCGACCTCGAGTACGCCGCCATCGAACGGCTCAACCGGTGCGTGGTCGCCGCCCGCGAGGCGAACGACAACGGGTCGCGCGACCTGTTCGAGACGCTCCTCGTCGACGAGGAGGAGCACGCCGACTGGCTCGAGACCCAACTCGGCGCGATCGAGGCGCTGGGCGAGCAGAACTACCTCGCCCAGCAGCTCCACTCCTGACGACGGCCCGCCAGCCGACCTCAGGTGCACACGATCACTTCCGGCGGCGACGCCTCACCACGGTGGTGGCCAGCTCGAGGGCGATGAGGCCCACCACGATCGACGCGAGCAGCACCAACCACAACGGTCCGGTGAACGTCCAGAAGAAGAACGTGACCTCCACATCGTGGGTGTTCTGGAACACGAAGATGAGCAGCAGCGCTGCGAGGACGCCTGCTCCGATCAGGCCGCCGTTCAGACGGCGACCACCCGCTTCCACCCCTTCGGCCATGTCCAGCCTCCTGGTCAGGTGCCGGGCGCCAACCCCCGACGGACCCCGACCCTACGCACCACGCCGACGTCGTGCGTGGGGCCGACCATCCGCCGTGTGACTGGAGGACTCCGATGAAGGTGGCGATCACCGGCGGTACGGGTGTGATCGGCTCGGCGTTGCAGCGAGCGCTGCGCGCCCGAGGTCACGAGCCCGTCGTCGTCACCCGGGCGCCGGCCTCGCACGACGGCTCGATCGGGTGGGTCCCCGACCGCGGACACATCGACGCGGCGGCCTTCGACGGGATCGACGCGGTGGTGAACCTCGCGGGCGAGAGCATCGGGTCGTCGCGATGGACCGACGACCAGAAGCACCGGATCGTCGACAGCCGGCTCCGCGCGACGACGTTGCTGTGCGACACCTTGGTCCAATTGGAACGGCCGCCAGCGGTGCTCATCAGCAGCTCGGCGATCGGGTACTACGGCGATCGGGGTGACGAGGTCCTCGACGAGACCTCGGCACCGGGAGACGACTTCCTCGCCGACCTGTGCCGGCGATGGGAGGCTGCCACCGAGCGCGCCGCCGCCGCCGGCGTCCGAACCTGCCTGATCCGCACCGGCATCGTCCTGTCCGTCGACGACGGGGCGCTCGCCCGCCAGCTCCTCCCGTTCAAGCTCGGGCTCGGCGGGCGGATCGGCTCGGGTCAGCAGTGGCAGAGCTGGATCACCGTGGACGACCACGTCGCAGCGATCTGTCACCTGTTGGACGCCGACGTCGATGGCCCGGTGAACCTGGTGGCGCCGAACCCGGTGCGCAACGCCGAGTTCGCCTCGGCGCTCGGCCACGTGCTGCGCCGGCCGACCCTCCTGCCGATCCCGACGTTCGCACCGGCCGTCCTCTACGGCCGCGAGCTCGTCGACGCGCTGCTGCTGTCGAGCCAGCGGGTTTCGCCACAGGTCCTGCTCGACAGCGGCTTCGAGTTCGGGCACCCCGACATCGAGCCGGCGCTTCGCTCGGTCCTCGGCCGACCCGCGCCCTCCGACGTCGGGGCCACCAGAGGCGACCGCACCGTGTCGGTGACCCGCACCATCGCCGCCTCGCCCGCCGAGATCTTCGCGGTCATCAGCGACGCGTCCCGACACCCCGACTTCGACGGTTCGGGCACCGTGAAGGCAGCGCGGAACCCCGAGCCCGCACCGCTGGCGCTCGGCTCGCGCTTCGCCATGGACATGAAGCTCGGCGTCCCCTACCGCATGTCCAACGAGGTCGTGGAGTTCGCCCAGGATCGACTCATCGCCTGGCAGCACCTCGGTCACCACCGCTGGCGCTACGAGCTCGAACCTGTCGCCGGCGGCACGCGCGTCACCGAGACCTTCGACTGGTCGACCGCTCGTGCGCCGTGGTTCATCGAGCTCTGCGGGTGGCCGCGTCGCCACCCGCCGGCGATGGCCGCGTCCCTCGAGCGCCTCGACCAGCTGGTGACCGGCACCGACCTCTGAGGCGTGGCGCGCAGCCAGCCGCTACGTCACTTCGGCTGCATGCGGACGCCACCGTCGACCCGGATGACCTCCGCGTTGAGGTAGTCGTTCGTGACGAGCTCGACCGCCATCGAGGCGAACTCGTCGGCGGTGCCGAGACGATCCGGGAAGAGCACGTCGCGCTTGAGCTTCTCCTTGAAGGCCTCCGACCCGGGACCGGCGCCGTAGATCGGCGTGTCGATCAGCCCAGGAGCGATGCAGTTGACGCGCACGCCGACGACCGCCAGGTCGCGGGCGATCGGCAGGGTCATGCCGACGACGCCGCCCTTCGACGCCGAGTAGGACACCTGGCCGATCTGGCCGTCGAACGCGGCGACCGATGCGACGGTGACGATGCTGCCGCGCTGCCCGTCGGCGTCGACGGGGTCGGTCTGGGACATCGCCGTGGCGGCGAGGCGCACGCAGTTGAAGGTGCCCACCAGGTTGATGCCGACGACCCGCTGGAACAGCTCGAGGTCGTGGGCCGACTCGTACTGGCCGTCGCGGCCGATCGTGCGGGTGGCCATGCCGATGCCGGCGGCGGTGACGAGCGACCGCAGCGGGCCCATCTCCTTGGCGGCCTCGACCGCCGCGATCACCTGCTCGATGTTGGTGACGTCGGCCAGGGCGAAGACGCCGCCAATGTCCTTGGCGACCGCCTCGCCCTTCTCGGTGTTCATGTCGACGATCACGACGCGGGCACCCCGCGAGGCGAGGAGGCGAGCGGTGGACTCACCGAGGCCAGAGGCGCCGCCGGTGACGATGGAGGAGGTTCCGTTCAGGTCCATGGCCGGAGACTACTCACAGCCAGTCCAACGACCCGGATCGACGCGGCGCACTCACCCGTAGAGGCGCTCGTCGAGCTCTCGCACTCAGCCGTAGAGGCGCTCGTCGAGCT
>CAZBTQ010000011.1:5945-11892 GCA_964494405.1 uncultured Iamiaceae bacterium | reverse complement strand
CGCACTCAGCCGTAGAGGCGCTCGTCGAGCTCGCGCACCATGGCCGCGAGCGCGGCGGCGACCTTGACGGTGATGGATGGCACCGTCAAGAGCAGGCTGTGGAACTCGCGCGGATCGAGCACCAGCACCCGCATCGGGGTCGTGGCCACCACCGTGGCGCTGCGCGTCCCGGCATCGAGCAGCGCCACCTCGCCCACGCACTCACCGGGGCCGACCTCGCCCACCTTCTTGCCATCGACGCTCACCTCGGCCTTGCCGGACAGGATGACGAACGCCTCGCGCGCCGACGTGCCCTCGGCGACCATCACGGTGCCCGCATCGAGGTCCAGCTCGGTCGTGACCTTGGCGATCTCGGCGAGCTCGGCGTCGGTGACGCCACGGAACAACGACACGCCCCGCAGGTGGGTCAGGTGATCTGCCATGGCCGCACCATAGGCGCGCGGACGAGGCATGTGACGGACGACACACCCGTCGAGGCCTGCCGGCAGAGGGATCCACACCCCCGCGGTTCCGCCGTGGCTAGTGTCCCCGCGGCGGGGAACCCCGCATACGAAAGGAACACCATGGTTCTTGCAGACATCGGCCTCGGGGAGCTCCTCTGGTCGCTCCTCGTGATCTTCTTCATGGTCACGTACTTCATGATGCTCTTCTACGTGATCGTCGACCTCTTCCGAGACGACGACCTGGGCGGAGTGACCAAGGCGATCTGGTTGATCGCACTGCTCATCTTCCCGCTCTTCACGTTGCTCGTGTACATGATCGCCAGGGGCGACGGGATGGCGAAGCGCAGCTTCCGCCAGGCCCAGGAGGCCCAGGCCGAGTTCGACACCTACGTGAAGAGCGTCGCCGCACCGACCAGCGCGGCCGACCAGATCGCGTCGGCCAAGGCCCTGCTCGACCAGGGTGCGATCACCCAAGCCGAGTTCGAGGCCCTCAAGGCCAAGGCCCTCGCCTGATCGTGGGCGCCTGCGCAGCCGCGTCGAGCGCGTGACCGATCGGTCGCCGACATGAGCTCGACGCGGCTGCGCGGCATCCTGGCCCCGATCGTCGCGATCCTCGCCTGCCTCTGCCTACTGGTCTCGATCCTCGGCCTGTGGGCAGGCCGGACGGTGCTCGACACCGACCGCTTCACCGCCGCCGTCGATGCCAGCCTGTCCGACCCCGTCGTGCTCGACGCGCTCTCCGAGTGGGTGTCCGACCAGGTCACCGCGGTCATCGAGCAGAGCGACGTCACCTCCAGGGTCGTTCCCGACGACTTCGAAGCCCTGAGCCCGCTCCTCGAGCGAGCGCTCGTGCGGTTGGCGACCGAGCAGGTCGACCAGATCGTTCGCTCCGACCGCGTGCACCAACTGGTGGTCAACGGCGCCGAGCGTGCCCACACGGTGGTGCTCCAGGTCATCGAGGGCGAACGGCCAGAGGGCGGGTTCGTCGTCGTGTCCGACGGCCGCGTCGACCTCAACCTGCTGCCGGTGGTCGGACTCGTCCTCGATCGCGCCGCGCAGATCGACGCGCTGTCGGGTCGTGACCTCCCCGAGCTCACCCGCGACATGACCGTCGAGGAGCAGAACGAGGCGCTCGGCGACGCCCTCGGCATCGACCTCCGCGACGACTTCGGCCAGCTGACGATCTACGAGCGCGACGCCGCGTCGAGCACCTCGGTGGTCGGAACGGCGCAGAAGGCGCTCTCACTGTACCGATGGGCGCAGGCGCTGCTGGTCGTCGCCACGATCTTGTTGGCAGCGCTCGCGGTGTACCTCGCCAACGACCGCCTCCGCATGGGCACGTGGCTGGCGTTCGGAGCGTTCGTGGTGGTGCTGCTCGTGCGGGTCATCATCACCCGCGTCACCGACGCCGTCCCGACCGTCATCACCGACCCCGACGCGCGGGCTGCGGCCGAGGTCATCATCTCGAACATCGTCGAGAACCTCGACCGCACGGTGGGCATCCTCGCGGCGCTCGCGGCAACGCTCGTCGCCACCCTCCTCACCCTGGCCTGGCTTGGCCGCAGGCCCGAGCAGCGCGCGAAGGTCACCGCGTGGGTGACCGCACACGCCGATCACGTGCGCGTCGCAGGTGTGCTGGCAGCGGTGCTGCTCCTGCTGGTCCTCGGCCTGAGCAGCTTCACCTTCCTCCTCGCCGCGGCGATCGGCCTCGCCGCATGGTTCGCGCCGTTCGCCGCAGATCGAGACGGACGAGCCGACGCCATCGAGGCCGGGACAGGACAAGAAGAAGGGCCGTGAGCGACGAGCCCCAGACGACGTTCGCGCGACGCATCGAGCTCGTCGGCGTCCTGCTGATCGCGTTGACCGCGGTGCTCACCGCCTGGACCGCCTTCGAGTCCTCGAAGTGGGGCGGTGTGATGTCGATCGAGTTCAGCACCGCGAACGCCCTGCGGACCGAGTCCGTGCGCGAGAGCAACGTCGCGAACCGCCAGACGATCGTCGACGTCTCGCTGTTCACCTCCTACGTCGATGCCGTCGCCACCGGCGACACCAGGCTCGCCGACTTCTACGCCGAGCGGTTCCCCGACCGGCTCGCCGTCGCCGTCGAAGCGTGGGAGTCCACCCGACCACTGGAGGACCCCGATGCTCCGGCGTCGCCGTTCGACATGTCCGAGTACCAGCTCGAATCGGCCGACGACGCGCAACGACTCGAGGCCGAGGCCGCCGCCGCCTCCCAGCGCGCCCGGGACTCGAACCAGCGCAGCGACAACTACACCATCCTCACGGTGTTCCTCGCGACCGTCCTGCTGCTCGCGGCGCTGTCGTCGAAGGTCGACAACCCCCGGCTCCAGGTGACGCTGGTCATCACCGCTGCGGTGATCTTCGTCGCCATCGGCATCGTCGTCAGCCAGTACCCCGTGGAGATCTGACCACGCCATGGCGTCGATCCGCTCCCCCATCACCCGCTGCGTCACCGTGGCCACAGCGACGATCGCGGCCTATCTGATCCTCCCGTTGCGCGGCGAGTACACCTGGGCCGGCATCGGGCTGAGCATCGCCCTCCTCGCTGTCGCGATCCCCGTGATCTGGAAGGTGCTCGGCAAGGTGAACCAGCCCCACCGCCCGGTCAGCGAGCCGCTCGCGTTCCTCGCCACCGTCGGCACGTTGTCGATCGTCGTCCCTGCGGCGAGCTACGTCATCGCCGCCGACGTCGCGCCGGGCAGCTTCGAAGGCCTCCACACCAAGATCGACGGGTTGTACTTCGCCGTCACCGTCGCGTCCACCGTGGGCTTCGGCGACATCCACCCCGTGTCTCAGGGCGCTCGACTCCTGACCACGGCGCACATCCTGGCGTCGATCATCGTGCTCGGCAGCGTGCTGAAGATGGTCGCCAGGGTCGTCGGCGTGCGCGTCACCGAACGTCACCAGAGCGACGGACCAGGTTGAACGAGCGACCATGCGGTCACCGCAGGCCATGCCGGGCCTCGGTTTCGGGCTGCTCGGCCGACCCGCCTCGCGGCGCCGTGGCGCGCATGAGCTCGACGACTCGCGCCGCGTCCTCGTCCGAGGGCTGACCCCAGCCCGGCTGGTAGCCGTAGACCTCGGTGAGCGGCACCGCTCGCTGGGTGCCGTCCAGCATCTCGATCGCGTCGGCGTCGACCAGACCTGGGTGCAGCTCGCCGCACGCCTCGGCCACCCTCACCAGGTCGCGCCGCAGGGTGCGCACGTAGTTGGCGAGGCGCACCGACTTCAGTGCCGGGTCGAGTCCGCCCTGGAGCCACCGGTCCTGGGTGGCGACGCCGGTCGGGCACCGATCGGTGTGGCACTTCTGCGCCTGGATGCACCCGATGGCCATCATCGCCTCGCGCCCCACGTTGACCATGTCGGCGCCGAGCGCGAAGGCGACCATGGCGTTCTGCGGCAATCCGAGCTTGCCCGAACCGATGAAGGTGACCCGATGCGCGATGCCGGCCTCGTCG
Organism: uncultured Iamiaceae bacterium; assembly: GCA_964494405.1. Classification (GTDB taxonomy): domain Bacteria; phylum Actinomycetota; class Acidimicrobiia; order Acidimicrobiales; family SKKL01; genus Actinomarinicola. The sequence goes on along the minus strand of CAZBTQ010000011.1, from coordinate 7,970 downwards.
AACCGGCCCCGCACGCGGGCGAAGCCGAGCCGCCACGGCAACGACACCGAGTCGGCGAACACCAACGGCGCGGCTCCGGTGCCGCCCTCGCCCCCGTCGATCGTGATGAAGTCGACGCCGCGGTCAGGGTCGTCCGCCATCGCCTCGATCAACTGGTCCCAGAACGTCATCTGGCCCACCGCCGACTTGATGCCGACCGGTAGCCCGGTCGCGTCGGCGATCGTCTCGACGAAGTCGAGCATCGAGTCGATGCTGTCGAACTCGCTGTGGCGGGACGGGCTCACCGAGTCGACGCCAGGCTCGATCCCACGGATGCGGGCGATCTCGGGCGTGACCTTGCGCGCGGGCAACAGCCCGCCGAGCCCGGGCTTCGCCCCCTGGCTGAGCTTGATCTCGATGGAGCGCACCGGTGCCGACTGCACCTGGTCGACCAGGCGGGCGAGGTCGAACCGACCCCGGCCGTCGCGACAGCCGAAGTACGCGGTGCCGATCTGGAAGGTGAGGTCACCGCCCTGGCGATGGTGGTCGGAGAGCCCGCCCTCGCCCGTGTTGTGGAGCACGCCCGCGAGCGCGGCGCCCTTGTTGAGCGCCTGGATCGCCGGACCGGACAGCGAGCCGAAGCTCATGCCGGAGATGTTCACCACCGAGTCGGGCCGGAACGCGTGGCGACGGCCGCGAGGACCTCCGAGGACCTTGATGGCCGGCAGCCACGCATCTTCGGCGGCATGCGGTCCGCTCGGCGGTGCGATCGGGGCGAACGTGCGGTGCTTGATGATCGGATACCCGATCGTGTGCTCGACGTCGTTGTCGGTGCCGAAGCCGAAGTGGTTGTTCTCGAGCTTCGACGACGCGTAGATCCAACGCCGATCGTCACGGCTGAACGGTCGCTCCTCGTCGTTGCCGGCCACGACGTACTGGCGCAGCTCGGGGCCGATCGCCTCGATCAGGTACCGGCCGTGTCCGATGATCGGAAAGTTCCGCAGGAGCGCGTGCCGACGCTGGACGAGGTCGTGCAAGGCCACGCTGCCGAGCGCAACCCCTGCCACACCGACGAGTCGGGACCACTTCATCGACCAAGTGTGGCAGCGGGCCCGCGTCGCCGGGTCCAGACACGCCGTCGACCGTGCACCCTCACTGCCATCGGTCTGGCTAGGGTCGCCCGCGAACGCGCATCTGTGTCGCAGCACCACCATCCCTCGGCTCACCTCTCGGAGGCATCGTGCACCGTCGACCGCTCCTCATCGGGCCGATCGTCATCGTCTCGCTCCTGCTCCTCGCCGCGTGCGGCGACGACAGCGGGTCGAACGGCGAGACTGCTGCCATGGGCGCCGCCTCCTCACAGGACCTCCAAGCGCAGCGGTGGCTCCTCGACGAGGCGGCGGGCAACCCGAGTTTCGACGCGGACGGCAGCGTGACGATCGACTTCGACGAGGACGCCGTCCACGGCACCGGCCCGTGCAACACCTTCAACGGTTCGTACGAGCTCGACGGCGACAGCATCACGATCGGTCCGCTGGCGAGCACGATGCGGTCCTGCGGCGACATGGTCGACCAGGCCGAGACCGCGATCTTCGCCGCCTTCGAGGCGGTCGACACCGCTGCCATGGACGACGACCGGCTGGTCCTCAGCGGACCCGACGACCTCGAGATGGTGTTCATCGCGCTCGACGTCGACGACGTGCTCGCCGCGACCTGGACGATCGTGAGCGTCAACACGGGCGATGCGATCCAGAGCGTCATCAACGGCTCGGACCCGGAGCTCACGTTGGAAGCTGACGGCACCGCGAGTGTCACCACCGGGTGCAACAACGGGGCGACCACCTGGGAGCGCGACGGCGACGAGCTGACCTTCGGCGTGATCGCCGGCACGCTGATGGCCTGCGAGGACGACCTGATGGAGCAAGAGGCGGCGATCTTCTCGGCGCTGGAGTCGACCACGTCGTTCGAGGTCACCCCCGGCCAGCTCACCCTGCTCGACGACGAGGGCCGGATGGTGCTGATCGCCATCCCCGCCGACTCCTGATC
>CAZBTQ010000011.1:0-5845 GCA_964494405.1 uncultured Iamiaceae bacterium | reverse complement strand
TGCTCGACGACGAGGGCCGGATGGTGCTGATCGCCATCCCCGCCGACTCCTGATCCACCGGCTCAGCCGCCTCAGCCCGCTCCCTCTGGCCGGTACTCGCTGAGGTTGAACACCGCTCCCTGCGGGTCGCGCACCGCCGACTGGCGGGTGTAGGGGGTGTTGAACGGCGCGGTCACAACTGCTGCACCGGCCGCCACCGCCCGTTCGAACGCCGCGTCGGCGTCAGCCACCGCAAAGGTCGTGCTCCAGTGGGGGGTCGGGTCGGGGTCGTCCGCGGCCAGGGGCTGGAGGATCGCGACGGCGTCGTTGAAGCCTTCCGGCCCTTCACCGCTCTCCTGGAACGCTTTGACCGCCGGATCGCGCTCGGCGAGGAACGCCCCGTAGCCGGGCACGCGGAAGAAGCCGCTCGGATCGCCGGGCATGCCGAACGAACCGAGCGCCCACCCGAACACCGCGCCGTAGAAGCGGGCGGCAGCATTGAGGTCCGCGGAGTTGAGCTCGGAGAAGTTCCACGAGCCCGCGGCGTTCACGACCTGCACGCCACGCAGCTCTGCCGGCTGCCACAGGCCGAACCGGGCGCCCTCGGCATCGGCGCACTGGGCGACGCGACCCGACGGGGGGATGTCGACGGGAGCGGCGACGACCGTGCCGCCGTTGGCCTCGACGGCGGCGGCAGTGGCATCGGCCGACTCGACGCAGACGTAGTGGTTCCAGCCCGAGGGATCTGTCGCGGAGGGTGGACCCCCGATGGCGGCCACGGTGCCGCCGTCGAGATGGGCGTATGCGTAGGTGGCCGGGGCCTCGGGCGGGGTGCGGACATCGAGCTCCCAGCCGAACAGCTCCCGGTAGAACGCCATGGCGGCGTCGGGATCGTCCTGCGCGAGGTCGAGCCAGCAGGGCACGCCGGCGGGGTAGTCGTCTCGCATGGTCACGTCGATCGTCTCCTCGGTGGTGGGTGTGAGAGGACCGTACGAACCGATCCGGCCAGATGGTGGCCGGGATCGCCACCTTCGAGCGTGCTCCTCGGCCAGGTCGACGAACTGGGTCCTACGATCCAGTCGACGGTGTGACCGGTCCCCGAGCGAGGCGAGAGTGAGGGAGATGCTCGATCCGACGTCCGAAACCTCCAGCGATGCGCTCGTGACGCTCGCGACCCAGGCCTACGTGGTCGGCTTCCCGTTGGTGTTCGACCTCGAGCAGGTGCAGCGCTACGTGACGACCGGGATCGGTTCGAACCCGGCCGCCCCCTTCAACTCGTTCTCCCACGCCCGCGTGCTGTCAGGCCCCGACGACCACTTCGTGTCGCTCAACAACGACACGCTCTACTCGATGGGCCAGGTCGACGTGTCCGGGGGTCCGCAGGTCCTGCGAGTGCCCGATGCCGGCGACCGCTACGACGTGTTCCAGTTCGTCGACGCCTGGACGAACAACTTCGCGTACATCGGCATGCGCGCCACCGGCACAGGCGCTGGCACCTACGTGCTGGCACCACCCGGCTGGACCGGCACGGTCCCCGACGGATCAACGCGGATCACCCTGCCCACGCCCATCGCGTCGATCGTCGGGCGGTGGGGCTGCGACGGCCCAGAGGACCTCCCCGACATCGTCGCCCTCCAGGATCAGCTCATCATCGAGCCGCTCGACCCCACCCAGCCCTCCGGCTCAGGGCTCCCAGGGCCGGACCCGCGGGTCGACGACGAGCTCGCGTTCTTCGAGAAGCTCCGGGTCTGGGCCCGGGCCTGCCCGCCGTCGCCTGCGATCGGCGCGCAGCTCGAGGCGTTCAGGACCCTCGGCGTCCTCGACGAGACATCCCCGTACGTCGATCCGCCTCAGGACCTCCGAGACGCGCTCGTTGCTGGCGCGGCGGCGGGCCACCAGCAGCTCGTCGACATCCTGCGCGCCGGCACCGCGCCCAAGCGCAACGGCTGGACGACGGCCCTGCACACCTTCGACTACAACACCGACCACTTCGAGCTGGGCACCATCGACGCGCCCGAGTGGAAGATCGATGATCCCAAGCGGGCGACCGTCACACGCGCCATCGCCGCCCTCGGTGGCCTGTGGGGCAACCACGGCTATGAGGCCGCGTACTTCCTCACCTACGAAGACCTCGACGGCAACCCCCTCGACGGTGCGCACCGCTACACCCTCACCTTCGACACGCCACCGCCGTGCCAGGCGTTCTGGTCCGTGACGATGTACGACCTGCCCGACTACTACATGGTCGCCAACCCCGTCGGCCGCTACTCGATCGGGGATCGCACGCCTGGCGTCAGCTACGCCGACGATGGCTCGCTGACCCTCGCCCTCCAGCACGACGAACCCACGGATCCCGACGCCCGCGCCAACTGGCTGCCCACTCCCGCGGGCGCGTTCCGACCGATCCTGCGCGTCTACGCACCTGGAGCCTCGATCCTGGACGGCACCTACGAGATCCCGGGCATCACCCGCGCGGACTGAGTGCGTCGGCCGACTCAGCCGACCATCTCCACCGGCACGCCGAGCAGGAGGTAGGTGCTCCGCGCCCGCCGATCCCGGGTAGCGAGCGGAAGACCGGCGGACCGTGCCGCCAGCGCGACCAACCCGTCGTAGGTCGCACTGCCCCCAACACCGCTGCGAGCCAGAACGTCCGGCGCCGAGCGGGTGGACCTCGCATCGAGCAGCGCGGCGGGTTCGAAGCCGTGGCGCAAGAGGCGAACGGCGTCGTCCGGAGCGACGCGAGCGTCGCCCGGCAAGCGGGTGAGCACCGCGTAGGTCTCCTGCAGCGCATGCCCCGCCAGGGCCACCACTCGGTCGCCGAGCGAGGTCCTCACGGCGTGGAGTGCACTGTGCGACGTCACCAGCTGTGGGACCGCCACGGAGAACGCTACCAGTACGGTCCCAGCCATGGCAGACCTCGGTCAGCAGATGCTGCGATGACGGGAGGTGAGCGGGCCAAGGGGGCGGCGTGGCACGCGATGACGGCCGTCGAGGTCCGTGAGCAGCTCGACACGGCCGACGACGGCCTCGACGACGACGAGGTCGCTCGTCGTCGAGCACGATGGGGACCGAACGAGGTCAGCGAGGCGCCGCCGGCGAGCACCCTCCTCGTCTTCCTCCGCCAGTTCTCCTCGCCACTCATCCTCATCCTGGTCGTCGCCGCCGGCGTCACGATCGCCTTGGGCGAGCTGCTCGACACCGCGCTGATCGTCATCGCGCTCCTGCTCAACGCGGTGATCGGGTTCACCCAGGAGCGTCGGGCCGCGAGCGCGGTGCACGCGTTGATGCGGTTGGTCGTGCTGCGGAGCCGGGTCGTCCGCTCTGGCCACCACCTGGAGATCGACAGTCGCGACCTGGTTCCGGGCGACGTCGTCGTCATCGAGTCCGGAGCGCGGGTCCCTGCCGACCTGCGGCTCACGACGGTGCACGGACTCAACATCGACGAGTCGCTGCTCACCGGGGAATCGCTGCCCGTGGCGAAGTCGACGGCACCGGTCGACGCCGACGCGTTCATCGCCGACCAGTCCTGCATGGCGTTCGCCGGCTCGATCGTGACGAGCGGTCGAGCGCACGGCTACGTCGTCGCCACCGGCGACACGACCGTGCTGGGCGGGATCGCCGAGACCGTGCAGCGCGAGGACCCGACCGAGGCACCGCTGCACGCCCGTCTCCAGCGATTCGCCCGACTCGTCGGCGTCGCGATCCTGATCGCATCCGCCATCACCTTCGTCTCGGGCGTCGTGATGGGCGAGTCGATCGACCACATGTTCCACACCGCGGTCGCGATGGCCGTGTCCGCGGTCCCCGAGGGCCTCCCGGTCGCGGTGACCGTCACCCAGGCGATCGGCGTGAGCCGGATGGCGCGTCGCAACGCCGTCCTGCGCCGGCTCTCGGCGGTCGAGACGCTCGGCAGCACCACGGTCATCGGCTCCGACAAGACCGGCACGCTCACCCAGAACCGCATGGAGGTCCAGCGGATCTGGACCGGCGACGGGTCGCTCGTCGCTCCCTCCGACGTCGGTGTCGACGACGAGGTCCTGCGCCTCGCGCTCATGGCGGGTGTGTTCGCCAACGACGCCGAGGTGGCGTTCTCCGACGACGGGCCGGTGACCACCGGCGACCCCACCGAGGTCGCCCTCCTGCTCGCGGCGGCGAGCGGCGGGCTGGACCCCGAGGAGCTGAGCGACCGCCACGAGGTGATCGCGACGATCCCCTTCGAGTCGGACCGTCGCTACTCCGCGAGCATCCGCGAGTTCGAAGGGAGCCATGCGACCTTCGTGAAGGGCGCACCCGAGCGTGTCATCGACATGTGCACCGCGATGCTCACCTCCGAAGGTCCCGTACCCATCGACGCGGGCGCGGCACGCGATGCAGCGCACGAACTGGCTGCCGAGGGGCTGCGGGTCCTGGCCTTCGCCTACCGGCGGCACCGTCCCGACGCTCCACCGCACCGGCGCCACGACGAACCGGAGGACCTGACGCTGATCGGCCTACAGGGGATGATGGACCCCCCACGCGAGGGTGTGCGCGACGCGATCGACACGTGCCGACAGGCAGGTGTGCGCGTCCTGATGATCACCGGTGACCACGCGGTGACCGCACGTGCGATCGCGACGCGGCTGGGCATCGTCGAGTCCGACGACGCACCCGTGCTGACCGGAGAGGACCTGGCGACGATCGACCGCGATGAGCTCCGCGAGCGGGTCGGCGACGTCTCCGTGTTCGCTCGCGTGTCCCCCAACGACAAGCTGCGCATCGTCCGTGCACTGCAGGACGAGGGCGAGGTCGTCGCGGTCACCGGCGACGGCGTGAACGATGCCCCCGCGCTGCGGGCAGCGGCCATCGGCGTGGCGATGGGCAAGGGCGGCACCGACGTCGCCCGCGAGGCATCGGAGATGGTGCTCTCCGACGACAACTTCGTGAGCATCGTCGCGGCGATCGAGTCGGGGCGGGTCGTGTTCGCCAACATCCGGAAGGTCTCGTTCTTCCTCATCTCCACCGCGCTCGCGGAGACCGCGGCGATCATGATCTCGGTGTGGCTCGGCTGGCCGCTCCTGCTCGTTCCGGCCCAGATCCTCTGGCTCAACCTGGTGACCAACGGGGTCCAGGACCTGGCCCTCGCCTTCGAACCCGGGAGCGGCCACGTGCTCAAGCGGCCCCCGCGCCCGCGGCGCGAGGGGATCCTGTCCCCGCTGATGTGGGAGCGAACCGTGCTGACGGGCATCGTCATGGCCGCCGGCGCGCTCGTGATGTTCGACTGGCAGATGGACCGCTCGGGTTCGCTCGTCGCCGCGCAGAGCGTGGCGCTGACGACCCTCGTCGCCTTCAACGTCTTCCAGGCCGGGAACGCCCGCTCCGAGAACCGCTCGCTGTTCACGCTCAGCCCGTTCTCGAACCGGTTCCTGTTCTGGGCGACGCTCGGCGCGATCGGGCTGCACCTCGGCGCGCTCTACTTCCCGCCGACCCAGCACATCCTCGGGGTCGAACCCATCAGCGCCGATGCCTGGATGCGAATCGTCCCGGTCGCCATGACGATCCTCGTGACCATCGAGATCCACAAGGCGATCCGCCGCCGCTGGCCGATCCGGCAATCGAGCGCCACGCACACGGACGGCGCAGCGACGACTGCCAGGATCACGCCGTGACCTTGGTGGTCCGTCGATCGGCGATCACCGCGACGCGGACGGCTCACCCCATCCGCCACCTCCCGGCGTCAGCATCCGGAGGACATCGCCGGCGTCGAGTCGGAGCGTGCACTTGTGTCATCCCGTCATGTGCATCGGCTCGAAGCAACGGACGAACGCTCCGACTTCGGCGGTGATCTCATCGACGACGTCGGACAGGCACATGAGGTGGACATCGGAGT